>NZ_JAEPRP010000003.1:0-97686 GCF_016652895.1 Ensifer sp. SSB1 | reverse complement strand
GTTTCGACCACCAGATCGAGATGCCGAAGCTTCCGCTGCCCGAGACCTTGCCGGGCGAGCAGGAGCTGAAAGAGAAATTCCTCGTGCATGCGCCGGAAGCGATCCGCCGTTACTGGGAGCGGCCGCGTCCGATCGAGATCCGCCCCGCCTCACTGCACCATTATTTCACCCGCGATGACGGCAAACCGATCCAGGATGTCTGGGTCAAGGCGGTCGGCACCGTCCCGCAGGAACGCCACATCCAGGCAGCCATCCTTGCTTACCTGTCCGACATGACCCTGCTCGACACATCGCTCTATGCACACGGCACTTCGGTCTTCGATCGGAACCTGCAGGTCGCGAGCCTCGATCACGCCATGTGGTTCCATCGGCCCTGCAAGATGGACGACTGGTTGCTGTATACCCAGGACAGTCCGAGTGCACACGGTGCCCGCGGGATGACCAGAGGCAGCCTTTTTACGCGTTCCGGCGTACTGATCGCGTCCGTCGCCCAGGAGGGGCTGATCCGGAAAAAGGCATCTGAATAGGAAATAAGCAGAAGCTTCATTCTGCCTATTTTTTAATCTCCTAAAGTGCCGATTTTTTGATGCGCCGCAGCATTCGTGCTGCGGCTTTCTTTTTTTCTGTTTTTTTTCATCAACTTAAGACGATCGCCAGAATCTGGCACGCCCCTTGAATGTCATGGTTCGGTTGCACGGCGCTCCGGCGCTCCGCAGCAAGGAGAGACGGCCTCCGCCGGAGGCGAACAAGGATGAAACCAGATGAAAATTGTGATGGCCATTATCAAGCCGTTCAAGCTCGATGAGGTTCGCGAAGCCCTCACTGCTGTCGGCATCCAGGGCCTGACCGTGACCGAAGTCAAAGGCTACGGCCGCCAGAAGGGACATACCGAAATCTACCGCGGCACCGAATATGCCGTGAGCTTCCTGCCGAAACTGAAGGTCGAGATCGCCGTCCCCTCAGAGCTCGTCGAAAAGGCCGTGGAAGCGATCGCTGCAGCCGCCAAGACCGGCCAGATCGGCGACGGCAAGATCTTCGTCTACGCCATTGACCATGCCGTGCGCATCCGCACCGGCGAAACCGATTCAGAAGCGTTGTAAATCACGCCGTTCAGGGAGCACTACTCGATGTCATCCAGCAAACTTACCACCTCTCTTGGACGCCTCGGCGCGCTCAGCGCCGCCTTGCTTGCGCCGGCCGTAGCCTTCGCACAGGAAGCAGCGCCGGCCGCAGCCGCCGCAGCGCCGGTCCCAGACAAGGCGGATACCGCCTTCATGTTCTTCTCCACGCTTCTCGTCTTCTTCATGCTCATTCCCGGCCTCGCACTCTTCTACGGTGGCCTTGTCCGCGCCAAGAACATGCTCTCGGTGCTGATGCAGTGCACCGTGATCGGCGCGGCGATGATGATCGTCTGGGTCGTCTACGGCTACTCCTTCGCTTTCGGTGGCTCGACCAGCCCCTATTTCGGCGGCTTCGCCAAGATGTTCCTCGCCGGTGTCACCGGTGAAAGCACATCGGCCACGTTCTCGGAAGGCGTCGTCATTCCGGAATACATCTTCATGCTGTTCCAGATGACCTTCGCCGCGCTGACGCCGGCCCTGATCGTCGGTGCCTTCGCCGAGCGCATCAAGTTCTCGGCCGCGGTCCTCTTCGCGATCCTCTGGGCAACCTTCGTCTACTTCCCGATCGCTCACATGGTCTGGGACGGCAACGGCCTGCTCTTCGGCATGGGCGCGCTCGACTTTGCCGGCGGCACTGTCGTTCACATCAATGCCGGCGTCGCGGGCCTCATCGGCGCGATCATGGTCGGCAAGCGCACCGGTTACGGCCGTGACATGATGGCACCGCATTCGATGACGCTGACGCTGGTTGGTGCTGCCATGCTCTGGTTCGGCTGGTTCGGCTTCAATGCCGGCTCGAACCTCGAAGCTTCGGGCGGCGCGGTTCTCGCAACCGTCAACACCTTCCTCGCAACGGCAGCCGCCATTCTCTCCTGGTCGGTCGTCGAAACCATCACGCGTGGCAAGGCTTCGATGCTGGGTGCAGCCTCGGGCATGATCGCTGGCCTCGTCGCCATCACGCCGGCCGCCGGCATTGCCGGCCCGATGGGTGCGATCGTCATGGGCGTGCTCGTCTCGCCGCTCTGCTACTTCTTCGTCTCGGTCGTGAAGAACAAGTTCCACTATGACGACACGGCGGACGTCTTCGGCGTCCACGGCGTCGGCGGCTTCTTCGGCGCGCTTGCCACCGGCATCTTCGCCTCCTCGTCGCTTGGCGGCATCGGCTATGCCGACGGCGTCACCATGGGCGGCCAGTTCGTCACGCAGCTCACCGCCGTTGCCATCACCATCGTCTGGTGCGGCGTCGTCTCGGTGATCCTCTACAAGGTAGTGGACTCGATCGTCGGCCTGCGCGTCTCCGTCGAAGCCGAACGCGAAGGTCTCGACCTCTCGTCCCACGGCGAAGCCGCCTACCACAGCTAAGCGGTTCCCGGCGCCGCAGCTGGCGCCGCTCACAGTCCCGTCGCGATCCGTCTGATGCGGATCGCCTTTGGCCCGGATCGGAAGCTCCGGGCCTTTTTCATGCCGATCTTGCGGACACCCACCGCTATTTTAGCGGCAACTACGCATGGTTAATGTCGCATTAACCGTACTCCGCTTAGGTTGATTCCATGGCGCGCAATGTGCCTTAGAGATCGAGACGGGCAGCAGGCAATATGAGCAGAAGCAATCCGGCAACGCTTGACAGCCGTTCCAACCGGTTCGTGCTAACCACCTTCGTTTGGCGGCAGATCGCGTCGCTGGCGGGCTTTGCGCTGTTTGGCGCATTGGCGCTGGCTGTCGCGGCGCTATCGACATGGAACGTCGCCGACCCGAGCTTCTCCTACGCGACATCGGAAGCGCCGACCAACGTGCTGGGTTACCCAGGCGCGGCCTTTGCCGATATCTTCATGCAATTCTTCGGCCTTGCCAGCGTCGTCGCCCTTTTGCCGGCCGTTGCCTGGGCGCTGGTGCTCATCAGCGGCAAGCGTTTCGACAAGGTCTTCAAGCGCCTTGGCGTCTGGTTCATCGGCTCCGTGCTTGCCGGCGCGGCGCTGAGCTGCGTTCCCGCCCCCATCACCTGGCCGCTGCCCAACGGTCTCGGCGGCGTCTTCGGCGACATGATTCTCCGCTTCCCGGCGCTCTTCACCGGCGCATTCCCGACCGGCACATTCGCCACCGTGCTCGCCTGCATCTTCGCCGCGCCGGCGGCCTGGTGCCTGATCTACAGCGCCGGCCTCATCGGCGTCAGTGACGAAGAGGAAGAGGACGAGGTCGTCGAACCGACACCGAGCAAGGCGCGCACCGTTCGCGACGAACTGGACGAAGACGACAGCGAGGGCCCCTTCACCCTGCTGATGGGCTCCTTCGCCCATATGCGCTACACCATGCACGCACGCGTCCGTCGCATTTTCGGCATGAGCGGCACGCGCAGTGCACCCAAGCGCCAGTATGACGAACCCTACGACTTCAACAATGACGAGTTCGGCACGCTGAACGAGCCGGTCCGGCCGAAGCCGATGGTCGCCGGGGACCGCATCGAACCCTCGCTCGATCGCTCGGAACGCCGCATCGTCACGCCGCCGCCCATCATGGCCGATGACGAAGACGATGACCTGCCCTTCGATATCGACGAACGTCGCCCGGCCGGCATCCTGCCCGACGACGAAGACGACGATCCGGCATCCGACTGGGCGCCGCGCGCAGCACCACCGAAGCAGGGCCTGCCGAAGTCGGGCTCGCGCGTGGCAACGCCTGCTCCCCGCCCGAAGAGCGGCCAGCGGATCGAGCGTGAAGCCCAGCGCTCCTTCGTCGAGGACGACGGCGACTTCACGCTGCCGCCCATGCATTTCCTTGCCGAGCCGAAGAATGTCGGCCGCGACGCCTCGCTTTCGCCCGACGCACTCGAACAGAATGCCCGCATGCTCGAAGGCGTGCTCGAGGATTTCGGCGTCAAGGGCGAGATCATTCACGTGCGCCCCGGCCCGGTCGTCACTCTCTACGAGCTGGAACCGGCGCCCGGCATCAAATCATCCCGCGTCATCGGCCTCGCCGATGACATCGCACGCTCGATGAGCGCGATCGCCGCCCGCGTCGCCGTCGTTCCCGGCCGCAACGCTATCGGCATCGAACTGCCGAACCAGCGGCGCGAGACCGTCTACTTGCGCGAACTCATCGGCTCGCGTGATTTCGAGACCTCCAAGGCCCGTCTTGCCATGGCGCTCGGCAAGACCATCGGTGGCGAGCCCGTCGTCGCCGATCTCGCCAAGATGCCGCATCTGCTCGTCGCCGGTACCACCGGCTCGGGCAAGTCCGTCGCGATCAACACCATGATCCTGTCGCTGCTTTACCGCCTGCGTCCGGATCAGTGCCGCCTGATCATGATCGACCCGAAGATGCTCGAACTCTCCGTCTATGACGGCATCCCGCACCTGCTTTCGCCCGTCGTGACCGACCCCAAGAAGGCAGTCGTGGCTCTCAAGTGGACCGTCCGCGAGATGGAAGAGCGCTACAAGAAGATGTCGAAGATCGGCGTGCGCAACATCGACGGCTTCAACAGCCGCGTCGAGCAGGCGCTTGCCAAGGGCGAGCAGATCACCCGCACGGTGCAGACCGGCTTCGACCGCCAGACCGGCGAAGCCATGTACGAGACGGAAGAGTTCGATCTGTCGCCGATGCCCTATATCGTCGTCATCATCGACGAAATGGCCGACCTGATGATGGTTGCCGGCAAGGACATCGAAGGCGCCGTGCAGCGCCTCGCGCAGATGGCGCGCGCCGCCGGCATCCACGTCATCATGGCGACGCAGCGCCCCTCGGTCGACGTCATCACCGGCACGATCAAGGCCAACTTCCCGACCCGCATCTCGTTCCAGGTCACCTCCAAGATCGACAGCCGCACGATCCTGGGCGAACAGGGCGCCGAACAGCTGCTCGGCATGGGCGACATGCTCTACATGGCCGGTGGCGGCCGCATCCAGCGCGTCCACGGCCCCTTCGTCTCCGACACCGAGGTCGAGGAAGTCGTCGCCTATCTGAAGACGCAAGGCGTACCGCAGTATCTCGATGCCATCACCGAGGATGACGACGAGGACGGCGATGGCGGTGGTCCCGCCGGCACGTCGAACCTCTCCGACTCCGACGATCCCTATGATCAGGCAGTCGCAATCGTCCTGCGCGACGGCAAGGCTTCCACCTCCTACGTGCAGCGCCGGCTCGGGATCGGCTACAATCGTGCCGCATCGCTGATCGAGCGCATGGAGCAGGAAGGCATTATCGGCCCGGCGAACCATGCGGGAAAACGCGAGATCCTGGTCCCGACCGAAGCGGAAATCACCGGCCGGTAAAGCAGTTCCGGCAGAAGTGCCGCGCGATTCTGCGTCCGCAATCGCGCAGCTGAGAGACACGGCCATCAAGATATGGCCATGCACCCCGCTCAAGGGGCCGAACCGGTAACGGTCATGTGAGAGCACGAGCCAAAAAGCTCGAAAGAGGCGCCTTGAAGGCGCCGCACTTGCGCTCCAGATGATCCGTAAATGAAGGAGACTGAGATGACAGAGACGAAGAACGGCGAGCGCAGCCATCCGGTAGTTTCGCGCCGCCTTTTCATGTGCGGGCTTGCGGCGCTTGCCGGCATCGGCGGCACCGGTCTCGACCTCACCCAGGCCTTCGCGCAGGCGCCGAGCGCTGCCCAGAAGATCGCCGATCACTTCTCCTCGGTGAAGACGATGTCCGGCGAATTCGTACAGTTCGGCCCGCGCGGCGAACAGACCGGTGGAAAGTTCTACATCCGCCGCCCCGGCCGCATCCGCTTCAACTACGAGGCCCCCTCGCCGATGCGCGTGATTGCCGATGGCAAGTCGGTGGTCATCGGCAACATGAAGCTCAAGACCTGGGACATCTATCCGCTGTCGAAGACGCCGCTCAACCTGTTGCTCAGCGAGAAGATCGACCTGACCGGCAAGATGGTGCGCGGCGTCAAGGAAGAGTCCGACCTCATCACCATCGTGCTTGGCGACCGCTCGATCTTCGGCGATTCGACGATCACCATGATGTTCGACCCGAAGACCTATGATCTGCGCCAGTGGACGATCACCGACGCGCAGAAGAAGGATACCTCGGTCATGATCTTCAATGTCCAGACCGGCATGGCGCTGGACGACAAGGTCTTCCAGATCCCCTATGACGAGGTCCGCAACAAGAAGGGCGGCTGAGCGAGTTCTCAGGCTCTGGCATTGTGGACATAAGGCCGCCAACGGCGGCCTTTTTCATGCATTCCTTGTCCCGGCGCGCCGGACCTGCTTAAAGCTCAGGTCAACATCCATCCTCAGCCGGCCTTCCCCTCGCGAGCGTCCGGCCCAGCCGATCAGGGAATGACGTATGGCCCTTTCCGTCGCCACTTGGAACATCAACTCCGTTCGCCTGCGCATGCCGCTGGTCGAGCATCTCCTGAAGACCTGGCAGCCCGATGTCCTCTGCCTGCAGGAAACCAAGTGCCCGAACGACCAGTTCCCGTCCAAGCCGCTGAAAGCGCTTGGTTACAATCATATCGAGATGCATGGTCAGAAGGGCTATCACGGCGTGGCGACGATCTCGCGCCTGCCGCTGCATGAGCTCAGCGACCGCCGCGACTATTGCGGCGTCGGCGACGCCCGCCACCTCTCCGTCGTCTTCGAGGCCGGTGGCAAGAAGATCCGGCTGCACAATTTCTACGTCCCGGCGGGCGGCGACGAGCCGGACCGCAGCATCAACCCGAAGTTCGGCCACAAGCTCGATTTCGTCGAAGAGATGAAGCTGCTGCATGCCGAAGCCGAGGCCGGCATTTCCTCTATCCTCGTCGGCGACCTCAACATCGCGCCGCTGGAGGACGACGTCTGGTCGCACAAGCAACTTCTGAAGATCGTCAGCCATACGCCGATCGAAACAGAGGGGCTGAACACGGTCATGAACGGCGGTGGCTGGGTCGACCTGATGCGCCAACACACGCCGACCCCGACCAAGCTCTACACCTGGTGGAGCTACCGGGCGAAGGACTGGGAAGCCGCGGACCGTGGCCGCCGCCTCGACCATATCTGGTCCTCCGCCGATCTGGCGCCGGCGCTCACGAATGTCGACATCCTGCGTGAAGCCCGCGGCTGGGAACGCCCCTCCGACCACGTGCCCGTCATCGCGCATTTTGATATCTAACGCTTTTTTCTGAGCGGCGGCACGCGCCTTTGGTGCTCGCCGCTCCATCAAGAAAAACATGACTAAAAGAATCATATTTTTCTTGATGCGCATTTCCAAACGGACTATCCCTCTTGTCAGGCGGCGGGGACATCGCCTCCGGCAGCCGCCGGGCTGCCATTTTCACTGATATTCGGGTGCTCTGCCCTGGCTGTTGCCGGAGGGCTTTCGTGCGCCCGCAGGAGGGCCAGACATGCCAAAAACCCTGCCGATCGACTTCATGCGGGCATCGCGCCGCACACTCTCCGCGACCACTGTCCTGGCCGCAAGCGCTGCCGCCGCGTTCCTTTCGCCGAATGCGGCCTACGCGCAATCGGCCGAAAGCCAGAAGACGACGCGGCTGGAAAAGATCGAGGTGACGGCGGGCAAGGCAGCCGCGACGATCGCGGAGGACAACGACACGATCGTGCCGACGCGCAACGTCTCGGCACTCAAAACCGACACACCGCTGATCGAAACGCCCCGCTCCGTATCGGTCGTCACGCGCAAGGAGCTCGAAGAGCGCGGCGTGCAGGACATGATCCAGGCGACACGCTATGCCGCCGGCGTCACGACCGGCGCCTTCGGCTTCGATCCGCGCTTCGACCAGATCTACATCCGTGGCTTCGAAACGACGACGACCGGCGACTTCCGTGACGGCCTGCGCCAGCCCTACATGAACTACGGCACCTTCCCGACCGAGGTCTACGGCCTCGAGCGGATAGAGATCCTCAAGGGTCCAGTCTCCGTCATGTATGGTGCTGCCGGCGTTGGCGGCATCGTCAACCGCATCTCCAAGATGCCTGAGGAGGACACACACCGCGAGGTCGAGCTGCAATATGGCACGATCGGCCGCGCTCAGGCCGCCTTCGACATCGGCGGGCCGGCAACGGCCGAGGGCGACGTCCTCTATCGCATCGTCGGACTTCTGCGAAACGGTGAGACCAGTTACGACGTTGCCGACGACCGCTACCTGCTGCAACCCTCCTTCACCTGGAAGCCGGACGAGGGTACGTCGCTGACCGTGTACGGCCTCGGCCAGAAGGGCGAGAGCGACGCCAGCCCGCGTGTGCTCGAACATGACGGCCGGCTACTGCGCTATAGCGACCCGGACTACGACCACCAGAAGGTTGGGCAGATTCAGGCCGGGTACAAATTCGAGCACGAGTTCGACAACGGCCTGACCTTCCGACAGCACGGCCGCGTCAGCGATCTCGACCTGAAGGCCCGTTACCTGCAGTTCGGGACGGAGGTCACGCCCGGCGTATTTGACCGCTCGCCCGTTGCCATCAAGGACGACCAGCGCGCCTACCAGATCGACAATCAGCTCCAGGCGACCTTTGACACCGGCGCGGTCTCGCACACGCTCCTGACCGGCCTCGATTACACCTGGATCACCTCCGACTTCGGCCTCGGTTTCGGCGGCGTCGACCCGGCCTATCGCTTCGATCTCAACAATCCCACCTTCGGCGTCGGCGGCCCGACGCCAGCGCTTACCAGCTTCAGCGGGCGGGATCTCAGGCAGACGGGTATCTATGTCCAGGACCAGCTGGAGGTCGGCAACTGGCGCGCCGTCGGCGGCCTTCGCTACGACTGGGTCGACCAGTCCAACATCGACAAGAACACCGGTGCCGTCGATCGCAAGGACGATGGCGAACTCACCGGACAGGCGGGCCTGCTCTACCTCTTCGACAACGGCATCGCACCCTATGCCAGCTACAGCACCTCCTTCGTACCGCGCACCGAACTTTCGGCCGACGGCCGCGTGCTCGACCCGACGACCGGTGAACAGATCGAACTGGGCGTGAAGTACCAGCCGGAAGGCGAAGCCTATTCGCTGACTGCGGCCTATTACCGGATCGTCGAAAGCGGCGCGCCGCAATATGTGTCCGACCCGTCCCTTCCCGTCGGCTACTACTACAAATCGGCCGGCGAAGTGACGACCAACGGTTTCGAGGTGGAAGGGCGCCGGGAGTTCGACAACGGGCTCAGCTTCATCGCCGCTTACAACTACAACGACGCCGAAATCACCGGAAACGTCGACCCGTCGCTGATCGGCAACGTCCCGTCAACAAAGCCGCGCCATGTCGCGTCGCTCTGGGTGAACTATCTGCTGCCGGACGACACGCAGCTTGCGGGCTTGAGCCTCGGCGGCGGCGCGCGTCTGGCATCAAGCTCCTACACATCCGATGCCAACACGACAAAGAACGGCGGCGCCGTCTATTTCGACGCCTCGATCGCCTACGACTTCGGCGTCAAGAACCCCGACCTCGACGGCCTGTCGCTCGCCGTCAGCGTCACCAATCTCGGCGACCGCCGCGAAGAGGTCTGCACCGATGGCTATTGCTATTTCGGCCAGGGCCGTACGGTGCTCGGCTCGCTGAAATACCGGTGGTAACGACCAGAAGCCGCTACTCGGCTCAGGCGAAACGGCCGGCGAGCGCGCCGGCCCGGCGGATCATCGCCTGCAGGTTCTCGCGGATGCGCGCTTCGACGAGCTCCGCCACTTCCGGGTACTCTTCCAGCATGCGGCGGAAGAGCGGCCGGTTGATGCGGATGACCTCGCTGTCCTCCTCGGCGGTCGCCGTGAACTTGCGTTCGACCATCGAGATCAGCGCCAGTTCCGACAGCAGCGCCCCGCGGCCGACCGTCGAGACCGTCGTCTCGGAACCATCGACGCCAGCCTTCGACAAGGACAGGCTGCCGCTCGCAATCGCATAGGCGCAATCGGCGGGCGCCCCTTCGCGAAACAGCTCCTGCCCCTTGAATATGCGGCGCCGCTCCGCGCCGAAGGCGATCAGCCGCAGCTTGTCCTCGCTGATATCGGCAAACAGCGGCACGTTGGAGAGAAGGACGATATCGTCGTTGAGCGCCAAGCGGCTAACCTCCCGAAATCACCACGCTGCCGGCCGGAGAGCCGGTGACAGGAAACGAAGCATAGGCATGGTTTTGCACCATGCACACTCCAGCTACGGAACGATCTTGTAGCCGCCGTTCTCTGTCACCAAAATCTCGGCATTGGAAGGGTCCCGCTCGATTTTCTGGCGGAGGCGATAGACGTGGGTTTCCAGCGTGTGGGTTGTCACGCCGGAATTGTAGCCCCAGACCTCCTCCAGGAGCACGTCGCGCGTCACCACTTTCTGGTCGGCGCGGTAGAGGTAGCGGATAATCGCCGCTTCCTTCTCGGTGAGCCGGATCTTCTGACCGTTTTCCAGCGTCAGCAGCTTCTGGCTGGGCTTGAACGTATAGGGCCCGACGCTGAAGGGCGCGTCCTCGCTCTGCTCATGCTGGCGCAGCTGTGCGCGGATACGGGCAAGCAGCACGGCGAAGCGGAACGGCTTCGTCACGTAGTCGTTGGCGCCGGCCTCGAGGCCGAGGATCGTGTCCGAATCGGTATCGTGGCCGGTCAGCATGATGATCGGCGCCTTGAAGCCGCCCTTGCGCAGGAGCTTCACCGCCTCGCGGCCATCCATGTCGGGCAGGCCGACATCCATGATCAGCAGGTCCACCTGCTGCGCCCGTGCGGTCTGGATACCCTTGCCGGCGGTGGCTTCCTGGATGAGATCGAATTCTTCGTAGAGCGAGAGCTGCTCGACCAGTGTCTCGCGCAGGTCATTGTCGTCATCGACAAGAAGAATGGTGCGGGTCGCCATGGGACAATTCCTGTTTGCTTCCGTTTTCAAACTAGCTCAAATGCCTGTGTTGGCAAGCGAACCAGCATTGGTAAGTCGTTATAGCTGCAACCGTGCTTATGGTGCCCCCCAATTCACGGGCAAAGCAAAAATCCGTGAGAATGATGCGCAAGAAAACGTCGGGAAAAAGACCGGCCAGATCCATCATCGTCCGCGCGGTGCCGCGCGATCGACGGCGGGCGCTGGCCTGCTTCGACGGCCGCATCGAGCCGGCGGCGATCGGGGCAAAGCGGCATCACCAGCCTGAAGCGTGAGGGCGACGGCGCCACGCCGCGTGCGGCAATGATGCTGATCGGTGGCTATGTCCGGCACGACCGCCCTTCCCTGCCGCCGGCGCCGCTGCCGACGCGCAAGACCCGCAAGGACATGCTCTGGTGCGACGCTTCGGGCCACGCCCAATACAATCGTCCGGTCACGGCACCCTTCACGCCGAGCCATGAGGAGATGATGCGCGAGGACGGGCTTTACGATATCTGCCTGGTGATGGACTGGAACCTCCGTTCCCGGAGGAGAAACGCCGGCTCGGCGATCTTCTTCCACCTGATCCGGCCGGGTTATGAGCCGACACAGGGCCATGCGTCGGCCGATGCCGCATATGCGCCGCGGCACCGTCGTGCAGGTTCTCTGACGTCAGCGGACTGCGGTGCAGCTCAGCGAAGCGAGCGTGGTGTCACGAAGCGCGTGAGTTTCGCCCCGCCGGGGATCAGCCCCCGCCATCCCGGGGCTTCGAATTCGAGCACGGCAAGGGCGGCGGTCGGAAACTTGTCCGCCATCCGCATGCGCAAGTCCGCATCGCCGGAACCGACCAGTTGCAGTGCCAGATCTTCCATGCCCGGATTGTGACCGACGATGAGCAGGGTCCTGACGGCCGGATCGGTCGCGCGCAGGACGCTGAGGATCTGCGGGGCACCCACCTCGTAGATCGCCCGGGTATTCTCGACCGCAACCTCGGACGGCAGGGTGGCTGCCACCAATTGCCAGGTCTCTTGCGCACGCTTGGCGGTCGAGACGAGTGCGAGATCGGGCACGAGCTTATGGCCGGCCATGTACATTCCCGTCAGCGGCGCAGCCTTGCGGCCGCGTTCTCCGAGCGGGCGATTGATGTCGGTGACGCCGTCCGGCCAGGCGGACTTGGCATGGCGTAACAGCAGCAGGCGATAGCTTTGCACAGGTACGTCGTCGCTCATCCCATCGTCCTCCCAAACATGCATCGGCTGGCACAGCTTAACGCATTTTCAAGCATGCGCGGGCAGCAACCAGGCCAAATAAAAAAGGCCGCCCCGAAGGGCGGCCATTGACGCCGGAAAAGCTCAAATCCGGCTTATTTCCATTCGCGGATGTCGACGAAGTGACCCGCCACCGCCGCGGCTGCCGCCATTGCCGGCGAGACCAGATGCGTACGGCCCTTGAAGCCCTGGCGGCCCTCGAAGTTGCGGTTCGACGTGGACGCGCAACGCTCGCCCGGCTTCAGCCGGTCGTCGTTCATCGCCAGGCACATGGAGCAGCCCGGCTCGCGCCAGTCGAAGCCGGCTTCCCTGAAGATCTTGTCGAGGCCTTCGGCCTCGGCCTGTTCCTTCACGAGGCCCGAGCCCGGAACGATCATGGCCGAAACCGTCGAGGCGACCTTGCGGCCTTCGACGACCTCAGCCACAGCCCGCAGGTCCTCGATGCGGCCGTTGGTGCAGGATCCGATGAAGACGCGGTCGACGGCGATGTCGGTGATCTTCGTGCCCGGCTTCAGGCCCATGTAGTCGAGCGCGCGCCACTTGGAGGCCCGCTTGTTCTCTTCCTGGATCTCATCCGGGTTGGGAACGATGCCCTGCACCGAAATGACGTCTTCGGGAGAGGAACCCCAGGAAACGATCGGCGGCAGGTTGGCAGCGTCGAGCACGACGACGCGATCGTAATGGGCGCCTTCGTCCGTGTGCAGCGTCTTCCAGTAGTCGAGCGCCATGTCCCAGGCCTTGCCCTTCGGAGCGCGCGGCTTGTCCTTGATATAGGCGAACGTCGTCTCGTCCGGCGCGATCAGGCCGGCGCGGGCGCCACCTTCGATCGTCATGTTGCAGATGGTCATGCGGCCTTCCATCGACAACGAACGGATCGCTTCGCCGGCAAACTCGATGACGTGGCCGGTACCGCCGGCAGTGCCGATCTCTCCGATGATGGCGAGGATGATGTCCTTGGCGGTGACGCCTGATGGCAGCTGGCCGTCGACGCGCACCAGCATGTTCTTCGCCTTCTTCTGGATCAGCGTCTGGGTGGCGAGCACGTGCTCGACCTCGGACGTGCCGATGCCATGCGCCAGCGAACCGAAGGCGCCGTGCGTCGAGGTGTGGCTGTCGCCGCAGACGATGGTCATGCCCGGCAGGGTGAAGCCCTGCTCTGGGCCGACGATGTGCACGATGCCCTGACGCTTGTCGTTCTCGGAGTAGTATTCGACGCCGAAGTCGGCGGCGTTCTTGGCGAGCGCCTCGACCTGAATGCGGCTTTCCTCGTTCTTGATGCCGAGGTGACGATCGGCCGAAGTCGGGACGTTGTGGTCGACGACGGCGAGCGTCTTTTCAGGCGCGCGGACCTGGCGGCCAGCCATGCGCAGGCCCTCGAAGGCCTGTGGGCTCGTCACTTCGTGAACGAGGTGACGATCGATGTAGAGAAGACAGGTGCCATCGTCCTGGCTGTTGACCAGATGGTCGTCCCAGATCTTGTCATAGAGAGTACGCGGTGCGCTCATGGCGGTATATCCATCGAGTTTTCAAAGAGGTAGGGATAGCCGGCGGCAAAGCAGCCGGAAACGCTGATCAAGGGATCAGGATAGGCGGCTTGTAAGCGCCCCGTGAACGCGCGCAAAGAAGCGTGCCGGCAGACGCTTGTGATCCTGCAGCACGACGATCTTCTGTTCGCGACATCCGAATTTGGATTCCATGGGCGCGTTCATATCAATTTTTTGACAGGTCGGCAATTGGCGTGATCGCGCTCAACGCTGCTCCGCGCGCCTCAGCCGCCGCTCCAGGCCTCGCAATGCCAGAGACAGGCCGATGGTCAGCACCAGATAGACATAGGCGACGATCGAGTAGGTCTCGAAGAAGCGAAAGGAACCGGAAGCATAGACCTTGCCCATCTGCGTGATGTCGGCGACGCCGAGCACAGAAACAAGCGAAGAGTCCTTGACCATGGCGACGAAGTCGTTGCCGAGCGGCGGCAGGATCACACGGATCGCCTGCGGAAAGATGACGAGACGAAAGCGCTGGTAGCGCGTGAGCCCGAGCGCCTTGGCAGCCTCCACCTGTCCCTTGTCGACCGAGAGAATGCCGGCCCGGAACACCTCGGCGATGAAGGCGGAGTAGCCGATCATCAGAGCGATGATGGCACGCCACATCAGCGAGATATCGCGCACGACGACAGGCTCCATCCAGCCGGCTGCGATCAGCGGCGCGCAGACGAAATTGGCAGCGACGACGAGCGCCGGCGCACCGACGAAGGCGATATAGAACAGAAGCACGAGGATCGGCACGCCACGGATGATCTCCGTGTAGAAGCGCGCGATCTGCCGGAGCGCCGAATGCTCGGAAAGCGCCATCAGCGCGATGCCGAGGCCGAGCGTTGTTGCCAGTACGAAGCCCATGAGGGTCACGAAGACGGTGACGCCGAGCCCCTTGAAGACGACGGTGAAGACTTCGGAGAAGATGTCGTTGCTGACGATCACGGCGGCGAGGGCCACCGCGATCGCAAGAAGGGCGACCAACCACCAGGGATAGTCGCCCTTACCGGACATATCAGGAGATTGCGGAGCGGCCATAGCCTCGGATCAGCCGCCCATCTTGTATTCGAGGAACCACTTCTTATCGAGGGCGTCGAATGTGCCGTCTGCCTTCAGCGCCTTGATCGCGGCGTTGACCGGAGCGACGAGGTCCGAGCCCTTCGGGAAGATGAAGCCGAAATCTTCGGTACCGAGCGGGCCGCCGACGACCTTGAGCTTGCCCTCGGACGAATCGACATAACCCTTGGCGGCGACACTGTCGGTCAGCACCACGTCGACGTCGCCGGCCTTCAGTGCCTGGACGGTTGCGCCGAAAGTCTCGAACAGCTTGATGCGCGGGTTCTGCTCGTTGCCGTCAAGCATTTCGTAGACGGCGGTGTAGAACGGCGAGGTGCCCGGCTGGGCGCCAACGAGACCGTCGGCAAAGGCGCCGAAGCTCTTGCCGTCGTTGAAGCGGTTTTCCTCGCTGCGAACCAGCATGAACTGCTGCGAACGCATGTAGGGGTCGGAGAAGTCGACCTTCTCCTTGCGATCGTCCTTGATGGTGATGCCGGTCATGCCGATCTGGTACTGGCCGTCATGCACCGCCTGGATCATCGCGTCCCAGCTGGTGTTCTGATATTCGACCTTGAAATTCAACCGCTTGGCGATCTCGTTCATGGCGTCGTATTCCCAGCCCTTGGCTTCGCCGGACTTCGGATCGACAAACTGCAGCGGCGGGTAGGCGTTCTCCGTGACGACGACAACCGTCTTGCCTCCCAGGTCGGGCAGGTCGCTGGCAAGCGCCGGTGCAGAAAATGCGAAAGGAACGGCAAGTGCAGCTGCGATGCCCGCAAGCACGTGGCGACGGATTGTCATTGGAGGGCTCCCGAAAATTGTGGCAGCGGAAAATGTCACAAATTCCATCGGAAAGACAAGCGGATAGTACCAAAAAAGAAAGGCGGCCGAGGCCGCCTTTCCAACAATCCCAGAGGATTGAAAACTTATTCTGCTGCGGCTTCCGCTGCTGCCTTTGCTTCGGCGGCTTCGGCTGCTGCCTTTTCGGCGGCGAGCGCCTGAGCTGCTGCAACCTTTTCAGCCTCGATGCGTGCCTTTTCCTCGGCAATCGCCTGACGCTCGGCTTCGTTCAGCTTGCGGGCGCGCGTGCCGGTGTTCTCGACGATACGAGCCGACTTGCCGCGACGATCGCGCAGGTAGTAGAGCTTGGCGCGACGGACCTTACCGCGGCGAACCACTTCGACGCTCTCGACGAGCGGAGAGTAAACCGGGAATACGCGCTCGACGCCTTCGCCGTAGGAGATCTTGCGAACGGTGAAGCTTTCGTTGATGCCGCCGCCCGAACGAGCGATGCAGACGCCTTCATAGGCCTGGACGCGAGTACGGTTGCCTTCGACAACGCGGACGTTGACGCGCAGGGTGTCGCCGGCGGAAAATTCCGGAAGCGTGCGCTTGGCGGCGATCTTGGCGGCCTGTTCGGCTTCCAGCTGCTGGATGATGTTCATCGGTCTAACCTTTCAAGTTCTTCTGAAACAGCCAGAGCGCTCACGATGAACCTGTCGGGCTTTGCCTTCAGGTCTTGCTGGGAACCAACAGGAGCGGGTACGCCATTCTTTGTTTTGGTCGACGGGCGTAGAACCCGAACCGGGGCGGCACTTACACCAATCTGCCCTGCTTGTCATCCCCGGAAGCCATATTTTCTCGGCGATCCGCATCAGCGGCGGCGATTCCATCAGAAAATCAGCTTAGACGGTCCACTCGATTGTCCGATGGCGCGGACTTGCGGTCGCCACCGCCACCGGCTATCCCGAGCATGGTGGTCCGGGGAATACCATGCATATCTTCGAAGTGCTCATGCTTTTTGCGGCCGGCTTCCTGTCCGGCGTCGTCAATGCCATCGCCGGGGGCGGAACGTTCCTGACCTTCGGGGCGATGACGCTTGGCGGCCTCTCGCCGATCGTCGCCAACGCGACCTCGTCGATCATCCAGTTCCCGGGCTATATCACCTCGGCGCTCGCCTATGCCAAGGAGATCCGGGCCGACAAACGCTATGCGATCCTGCTCGGGGTGATCTCGGCGCTCGGCGGTCTTGCCGGTGCGCTGCTGCTCGTCTCGCTCTCCAACGCCTCCTTCCGTGCGCTGGTCCCCTGGCTACTGCTTGCCGCGACGGCGATCTTCGCCGCCGGGCCGCTGCTCAAGCCCAAGGCGCGCGTTGACGAGCATGCGATCAATCCGGCCGGCATCGGCGCCCAGTTCGTCACCTCCATCTATGGCGGCTTCTTCGGCGCCGGCATGGGCATCATGATGCTGGCGGTGCTGGGGCTCGCGACCGGTGGTGGCTATCACCGGCTGAACGCGCTCAAGAACTTCATCTCGATCGTGATTGCCGCGATCGCCATCGTCGTCTTCGCCGCCGGTGGCGTCGTCTCCTGGCTGCATGCGGCCATCATGGTGCCGGGCGCAGCCCTTGGCGGCTACTCCGGGGTCTGGGCGGCCCGGCGCGTGCCGCAGGCGGTCATCCGTGCGCTCGTCGTCGCCGTCGGCCTGCTGCTTGCCGCCTATTATTTCTTCACGGGCTGATCGAGAAGATCGGGCCTGCGCTCGGCGGTAAGGCGCCGCGCCTCCGCTTCACGCCACTTGGCAATCGCACCGTGGTTGCCCGAGGTCAGTACCGGCGGGATCTCACGGCCTTCGAAGAGCTGCGGCCGGGTGTAGTGCGGGTGCTCGAGCAGGCCACCCTCGAAGCTCTCGTGCACGCCCGAAAGCTCGTTACCCATAACGCCCGGCAGGATGCGCACCACGGCATCGAGCAGCGTCAGCGCGGCCGGCTCGCCGCCGGAGAGAATGTAGTCGCCGATGGAAACCTCTTCGAGGCCGCGGGCATCGATCACCCGCTGATCGACGCCTTCAAAACGTCCGCAGACGATGACGACGCCGGGTCCGGCAGCAAGTTCGCGCACCCGCTCTTGTGTCAGCGGTCGGCCGCGCGGGCTCATCAGCAGCCGAGGACGATCGTCAGCCGCGGAGACTTGATCGATCGCCCGGGCAAGCACGTCGGGCTTCAGCACCATGCCTGCACCGCCGCCGGCCGGCGTGTCGTCGACGGTGCGATGCTTGTCTTCGGCGAAGTCGCGGATCTGCACCGCCTCGATCGACCATTGGCCGCGCTCCAGCGCCTTACCCGAAAGGGAGGCGCCGAGATGGCCCGGAAACATTTCGGGATAAAGCGTCAGAACAGTCGCGCGAAAATTCATTGCCGCATCGCTCACTTGCGCTTTGCGGAAAACGGATTGCCCGAATCCTGATCCTTGTCCTCGGAAAGACCCGCCGCCACGGGATCGACCAGCAACCGGCCCGCTTCCAGATCGATCTCCAGCACCGACCATTCGGTAAAGGGGATCAGCACCGGGCGTCGGCCCGGCCCCTTCAGCTCGAGGAGATCGCCGGCACCGAAGTCGAAAACGCCGCTGACCTTGCCATAGCTGGTGCCATTGCCGTCGATCGCTTCCAGGCCCTCGAGATCGGCATAGAAGAATTCGTCCTCGTCGAGATCCTCGTCCGGCAGGTTGTCCCGCTCGATGAACAGCTCGAGACCATTGAGCGCTTCGGCGGCGTTGCGATCGTTGACACCACGGAAGCGCACGACCACGACGTTCTTCGCCTCGCGGATTTCGAGCACCTCGAAGACACGGCCGTCATCGCTGTGCAGATTGCCATAGTCGCCGAGCGCCGTCGGATCGTCGGTAAAGGATTTGACCCTGACCTCGCCGCGCAAGCCTTGCGCCGCGCCGATAGTCGCCATCAGAACCGGGTTTTCGAGTTTGCTCATCGTCCGCGTCCGTTTCGGTATATCTCGCTGCACATAACGGAAAACGGGCGGCATGGAAATGCCACCCGTTTCCTTAAGTCACGGCAAGCTGGAACAGAGTGCTGCCGGAGGGCCGACAATCCCGTTCCAGACCGTTTGCCGGCAATTATTCTGCGGCAGCTTCTGCAGCGGCAGCAGCGGCTTCTTCAGCCTTCTGCTTGGCTTCAGCAGCGCGCTCCTGAGCCTTCTTGCCCGGAACAGCCTTGGTCGGGTTGCTGCGAGCCGGACGCTTTGCGAGGCCAGCCTGGTCGAGGAAGCGCAGAACGCGGTCGGTCGGCTGTGCGCCCTGGGCGATCCAGTGAGCGACGCGCTCGGCGTCGAGCTCAACGCGCTTTTCGTCGTCCTTGCCGAGCATCGGGTTCCAGGAGCCGATCTTCTCGAGGAAGCGGCCATCGCGCGGGCTGCGGGCGTCGGCAACGACGATCTGGTAGTACGGACGCTTCTTGGAACCGCCACGGGCGAGACGAATTTTCAGTGCCATTTGAGTAACTCCTTGCAGGCTTTCTTGACCGCTTCGTTCAAGCGGAATGGTTTGTGCCGGCGCTGCCCGCGGAATGCGAGCGATCGGCGGCGATGGCTTCATGATGCCGGATGACTTCCTTGATGATGAAGTTCAGGAACTTCTCGGCGAAATCCGGGTCCAGATTGGCATCCTTGGCCAGACGGCGCAGGCGTTCGATCTGGTATTCTTCGCGCGCCGGGTCGGCCGGCGGCAAGTCGTGCTTGGCCTTGAGAACGCCGACTGCCTGAGTGCAGCGGAAGCGTTCGGCCAGCATGTGGACGAGTGCGGCATCGATGTTGTCGATCGACTGCCGGTAACCCGCCAATTCCTTTTTGATTTCGGGATCAATCATCTCTCACCGATCCTCACTTCTTCTTCGGCAGGCCGGGAAGGCCGGCGAAACCGCCACCGAGGCCCGGAAGCTTGGCTCCACCCAGACCCGGCAGGCCACCGCCGCCGAGACCCGGCATGCCGCCCGGCTTTAGGCCGGCGGCTTCGGCCTGCTTCTGCAGCGCTTCGAGCTGCTTCGGGTCGAGCTTCGACAGGTCAGGCATGCCGCCGCCACCGAGGCCACCAAGCCCCATCTTGTTGGCAAGGCCGCCCATCATCTGCTTCATCATGCCGCCCTTGCCCTTGCCACCCATCATCTTCATCATGTCCGCCATCTGGCGGTGCATCTTCAGAAGCTTGTTGATGTCGGCGGCATCGGTGCCGGAACCGGCGGCGATGCGCTTCTTGCGCGAATGCTTGAGCAGGTCGGGGTTGGCGCGCTCGGCCTTGGTCATCGACGAGATGATGGCGAGCTGGCGCTTGAACAGGCTGTCGTCGAGGCCGGCGGCCGCCATCTTGTCCTTCATGCCGGCCATGCCGGGCATCAGGCCCATGATACCGCCCATGCCGCCCATCTTCTGCATCTGGCCAAGCTGGTCGGCGAGATCGTTCAGGTCGAACTTGCCCTTGGCCATCTTGGCGGCCATGGCGGCCGCCTTCTCGGCGTCGATGTTTTCGGCAGCCTTCTCGACCAGCGAAACGATGTCGCCCATTCCGAGAATACGGTCGGCGACGCGGCGGGGATGGAACTCTTCGAGCTCGCCCATCTTTTCGCCGACACCGATGAGCTTGATCGGCTTGCCGGTGACGGCACGCATCGAAAGCGCCGCACCACCACGGCCGTCGCCGTCCATGCGGGTGAGCACCAGGCCGGTGATGCCGACGCGTTCGTCGAAGTTGCGGGCAAGGTTGACGGCGTCCTGACCGGTCAGCGCATCGGCGACGAGCAGGATTTCATGCGGATTGGATTTCCGCTTGATCTCCGCCATCTCGATCATCAGCGGCTCATCGATATGGGTACGGCCGGCGGTGTCGAGGATGACGACGTCATGGCCGCCGAGCTTGGCAGCCTGGACGGCGCGCGCAGCAATGTCGGTCGGCGACTGGCCGGCAATGATCGGCAGCGTATCGACACCGGTCTGCACGCCGAGCTGGCGCAGCTGCTCCTGGGCTGCCGGGCGACGCGTGTCGAGCGAAGCCATCAGGACCTTTTTCTTGTCCCGCGACTTCATCCGGTTGGCGATCTTGCCGGTGGTGGTCGTCTTACCCGAGCCCTGCAGACCCACCATCATGATGACGACGGGTGCCGGCGCGTTGAGGTCGATGGTGACGCCCTCGGAGCCGAGCATCTCGATCAGCTCGTCATGGACGATCTTGACGACCATCTGGCCGGGCTTGATCGACTTCAGGATCTCGGCGCCAACGGCCTTTTCGCGAACTTTTTCAGTGAAGGAGCGCACGACATCGAGCGCGACGTCGGCTTCGAGCAGCGCACGGCGAACCTCGCGAAGCGCAGCGGAAACATCGGCTTCCGACAATGCGCCGCGGCCGGTCAGTCCATTCAATATGGAACCAAGGCGGTCCTGGAGGCTCTCGAACATTCTCACTTCCTTCTGGTTTCCGGTGGCGATCAACTCGCCGGAAACGTGGGTTCCTTCGCGCAGAAAACAAGGCGCAAAGCCAAAAACCACCCGAGGGCGCAACGCGCTGTCGGATGTTGACCTCCGGGTTCTCTTTATACCTTTACGGGACCCGGTCGGTGGCTTCGAAGACTTGAGCTTGCGAAGGAATTGGGGCGGATAAACAGGAAAGCGCGGCAAAAGTCAAGGACGACAGGCCAATGCGGCGTTTTAGGCTTCGAACGTCTCTTCCTCGACAGCCTCATCCAGTTCACCGGCCAGCCGTTCGAAGGCGGTCGCCACCCGCGTCATCACCCGTAGCGCTGCCACCGCGTCCGTCTGGTTGATGTCACCAAGCAGGACGTGCAGCATCTCGATTTCACGGCGATGGATCTCCTCGAACAGATCGCGTCCGGCGGCAGTCGGCGCGCAAAGGTAGGCGCGGCGATGTTCCGGATTCGGCTGCCGTTCCAGCAATTGCTTGTCCATCAGTCCTGTGACGATGCGCAGAACGAACTGCCGCTTCATCGACAGACGCCGCGCCGCCTCCGGTACCGTCAGCGGAATTTCGCAAAAAAGTTCCAGAACTGCGCGCTCCGCCACTGATATGCCCGCACCATCGAGCATATGTTCTGCCGAGCGCTGCATGTTGAGATGGATGGAACGGACCAGCTTCAGGGTCTTGTAGAGGCGTTCATGCGGATCGAATCGAACGAGCATGCGAACACGATAGCAATTCAGTTGCTGTCTTCAAGAACTTCTTAAACCTTGGCCATTCAGCGATGGGTGAACGACTCGGATGAACAAGCGCAATTCGTATTACCAAGGGCCGCCCTCCGACCACTTCGACGGAACGCACTTCTTCAATCCCGGCGGAAAGGAGCCGCGCGGGCTCCCCGACCTGCTGCGCTGGCAGTTCGGCGGGGGCAAGGTCCGCTGGCCGACGCGCAATCCGAGCCCCTACGCACAGGTGAAGCCGGAAGTCAGCGTCGAAGGCGAACATCTGCGCGTCACCATGGTCGGCCACGCGACGCTGCTCATCCAGGTGCACGGCGTCAACATCCTCACCGATCCCGTCTGGGCACAGCGCGCCAGCCCCTTCGCCTTTGCCGGTCCGCACCGCTACAACGCCCCCGGCATCGAGCTTGACGACCTGCCGCCGATCGACATCGTGCTCGTCACCCACAATCACTACGACCACCTCGACACCGAGACGCTGAGCGCCCTGCAGCAGGAACACGGGCCACGGATCATCACGCCGCTCGGCAACGACACGATCATCCGACGTGCCGTTCCCGATGCCGAGATCGACGCGGTCGACTGGGGCGACAGGCTCGATTGCGGCGACGATATCGTCATCCATGCGGAGCCTTGCCATCACTGGTCGGCGCGCGGCTCGCGCGATCGGCGCATGGCGCTGTGGGCCGCCTTCGTGCTGGAGACACCGGCGGGCAAGATCTACCATGTCGGCGACACCGGCTTTCACGAGGGCATCAACTACCGCGCCGCCCGGGAAAAACATGGTGCCTTCCGCCTCGCCAACCTGCCCTTCGGCGCCTACGAGCCTCGCTGGTTCATGCAGGACCAGCACCAGAACCCGGAAGAGGCGGTGCGCGGCATGGTCGATTGCGCCGCCGCCCACGTCGCCGGTCATCACTGGGGCACGTTTCGCCTGACCGACGAAGGCGTCGACGAGCCACGGCAGGCGCTGGAACGGGCACTCGACGCGGCCGGCGTCGCCCGTGCCCGCTTCCGTCCGCTTCACCCCGGCGAAGTCTTCAACGTGCCAGCATCGGCACCCGCCGCAGAATGAATGCAGCACTGGTAATTTCCGGGCTTTTCGGCCATATACAGCCCGAATGAAGGATGGCCCGCTTGGCGCGAGCCCGTTTGGACAATCGCGACATGACCGACTACGTGCAATTTGCCAGGATGAACGGGCTTGGAAACAAGATCCTCGTCGTCGACATGCGCGGTCGGAAGGATCGGGTGACGCCGGCGGCGGCCATTGCGCTCAATGCCGACCCGGCAACTGCCTTCGACCAGATCATGGCGATCCACGACCCCAAGGCCGCCGGGACCGATGCCTGGATCGACATCGTCAATTCCGATGGCTCGATGGCCCAGGCCTGCGGCAATGGCACCCGTTGCGTCGTTCAGGCGCTCGCCGCCGAAACCGGCAAGAAGGCCTTTCTCTTCCACACCGTCGCCGGCCTGCTGGAAGCCAAGGAGCATGACGACGGCACGATATCCGTCGACATGGGCAAGCCGCGCTTCGCCTGGAACGAGATCCCGCTCGCCGAAGAGTTCCACGACACCCGCCGCATCGAACTGCAGATCGGCCCGATCGACAATCCCGTGCTGCATTCGCCCTCGGTCGCCTCCATGGGCAATCCGCACGCGATCTTCTGGGTCGAGAACGACGTCTGGTCCTACGACCTCGAACGTTTCGGCCCGTTGCTCGAGAACCATCCGATCTTCCCCGAACGTGCCAACATCTCGATCGCCCGCGTGCTTTCGCGTGGTGAACTGGATCTGAGAACCTGGGAGCGCGGCGCCGGCCTGACATTGGCCTGCGGCTCGGCTGCCTGTGCCGCCGCCGTCAGCGCCGCCCGCACCGAACGCACCGACCGCAATGTCGTCGTCAACGTGCCCGGCGGACCGCTGACGATCGAATGGCGCGGGCGCGACGATCATGTGATCATGACCGGTCCGGCCGAATGGGAATGGTCGGGCACGGTAAACCCCACCACCGGCGCCTGGCAGCGCGATGAAGCCGAGGCCAGCGGGGCGCGGGCGCTTTGAGCGGCGTCGAGGTCATAACTTTCGGCTGCCGTCTCAATACCTACGAATCCGAAGTGATGCGGGCGGAAGCCGAGAAGGCGGGGCTGAACAACGCCATTCTCATCAACACCTGCGCCGTCACCGGCGAGGCGGTGCGCCAGGCACGTCAGGCGATCCGCCGCGCCCGCCGCGACAACCCGCATGCCCGCATCATCGTCACCGGCTGCGCCGCCCAGACGGAGAAGGAAGCCTTTGCCGAGATGGCCGAGGTCGACGCCGTGCTCGGCAACGAGGAAAAGCTGAAAAGCGCTTCCTATCGTTCGCTGCCGGATTTCGGCGTCTCGGCGGAAGAGAAGCTGCGCGTCAACGACATCATGAGCGTTCGCGCCACGGCACCGCAGATGGTCAAGCATATCGACGGCCACGTGCGCGCTTTCATCCAGGTGCAAAACGGCTGCGACCATCGCTGCACCTTCTGCATCATCCCCTATGGCCGCGGCAATTCCCGCTCCGTACCGATGGGCGCCGTCGTCGATCAGGCGCGCAGGCTCGTCGAAACCGGCTATTGCGAGATCGTCCTGACCGGTGTCGATGCCACCAGCTACGGCGGCGACCTGCCGGGCACGCCGACCCTCGGCCTGCTGGCGAAAACGCTGTTGAAGCAGGTTCCGGAAATCCGCCGCCTGCGTCTCTCCTCGATCGACGGCATCGAGGCCGACAGGCACCTCTTCGACCTGATCGCCGACGAGACGCGCTTCATGCCGCATCTGCACCTGTCGCTGCAGCATGGCGACGATATGATCCTGAAGCGCATGAAACGCCGCCATTCGAGCGCCGATGCCCGCGCCTTTGCCGATCAGGTCCGCCGCCTTCGCCCGGAGATCAGCCTCGGCGCCGACATGATTGCCGGTTTCCCGACCGAGACCGAGGAAATGTTCGAGAACGCCGCAAAACTCGCCGAGGAATGTGACATTGCGCATCTGCATGTCTTCCCCTACAGCCCACGCCCCGGCACGCCGGCAGCACGGATGCCGCAACTCGACCGGCCACTCGTCAAGGATCGCGCCGCGCGTCTACGCGCGGTCGGCGCGACGCTCTACGCGCGCCACCTCGAAGGCATGATCGGCAGCAAGCAGACGATCCTGGTCGAGAACAACGGGCTCGCACACACTGAAAACTTCACGCTCGTCGACGCCGCCGGCCTCAAACCGCGTGCGCTTGTCCCGGTCTCAATCACCGGCCACAATGGCAAGCATCTGACGATGCAGGTAAAACAGATGGCTGCGGCCTGATTTATGCGGAATTCCTGAATGGCAATGGGTTTCATCAAGAGGATCTTCACCTTCGGCAAGGGCGCGGAGGAAACGAAGCCGCCGGAAGGCGTGCCTGAGGAGGCGGTTGTCGTCTCGCCCGAAGTTGAGGCGCAACCGGAGCCGAGCGCAGAAGCGGCCGAACCGCCCGCACCCGTCGCCGAGCTAGAGATCGTCGAAGAGCCTCCGGAAGCTGCTTTCGAGCCGCCGGCTGATATCGAGACCTTGCCGCTGTCCGACAACGATCCGGTGCTCGAAGCCGAGATCGAGACCGCTGGCGGACCTGCGTCGGACGATGCCGAAGAACTGGCGCGTGATGAAGCAGAAGCTGTACCAGTCGAGGCTGAGGTCGCGATCCCCCCCTCCGTCCCCTCGGGACAGCTCCTCCACAAGGGGGGAGAGCAGACGGAGGTCGAGGCTCCGGCAGAAGACAAATCCGCAACTTCCGAGACTGCGGAACCAATCGCCAGCCAACACCCGGCGATCGGGAAAGAGACGCTCGAGCCCCCCCACGCCGCAGCCGTCGAAAACCCGGCGGAAACATTGCCAACGGTCGACGGCGACGAAACCGAAGTAGAAGAGACTGCGGCAGCCGAAACACTCGCTTCTGGGCTCGAGAGCGAGCCCAGCGCAATCTCCCCCCCTGTGGGAGATATGCCCGCCAGGGCAGAAGGGGGTGAAGCCGCAGCCCTTCGCCAACCCGCCGAGACCACAGAAGCCAACGCAGTAGAAGCAGCGAATGACGTCGCGCCGACAGAAACAGTCGAGCCCGAGCCCGCTGCCGCCCCCGCTTTGCCCAAGGGCTTCTCCGCCACCGAGCGCAAGCCCAAGGAAGAACCCGTCGCCGCGCCGAAGGAAAAGCTCACCTGGTACCAGCGCCTGCGCCGCGGCCTTGCGCGCACCTCGTCGCAGCTGACCGGCCAGATCGCCAGCCTCTTCACCAAGCGCAAGCTCGACGAAGCGACGCTGCAGGATCTCGAAGACCTGTTGATCCAGGCCGACCTTGGCGTCGAGACGGCGATGCGCATCACCGACACGCTCGCCTCCGAGCGCTACGGCAAGGATGTCTCGGGCGAGGACGTCTCGCGCATCATGGCCGGCGAGATCACCAAGGTGCTCTCGCCCGTCGCCAAGCCGCTGGAACTCGACCTCAGCCACAAGCCGCACGTGATCCTGGTGGTCGGCGTCAACGGCACCGGCAAGACCACGACGATCGGAAAGCTCGCCGCCAAGCTTTCGGGCGCGGGCCTCAAGGTCATGCTCGCCGCCGGCGACACCTTCCGTGCCGCGGCGATCGAGCAGCTGAAGATCTGGGCGGAGCGCACCAAGTCCGACATCGTCTCTTCCAAGCTCGGCGCCGATGCCGCCGGCCTTGCCTATGAGGCGTTCCAGCAGGCGCGAGAGAAGAAATCCGACGTGCTGATCATCGACACCGCCGGCCGCCTGCAGAACAAGGCGGAACTGATGGCAGAACTCGAAAAGATCGTGCGCGTGCTCGGCAAGCTCGATCCGGATGCGCCGCACACCGTGCTACAGACGCTCGACGCCACCACCGGCCAGAACGCCCTGCAGCAGGTCGAGATTTTCCGCAACGTCGCCGGCGTCAGCGGCCTGATCATGACCAAGCTCGACGGCACGGCGCGCGGCGGCATTCTCGTCGCCATCTCGGCCAAGCACAAGCTGCCGGTCTATTTCATCGGCGTCGGTGAAGGCATCGACGATCTGGAGCCGTTCGAAGCCAAGGATTTTGCCGAGGCGATCGCCGGCGTTGCCGCCTGACGAGGCCATCGGGCATGCGCGCATTTGCGCCGGCCCGTTGCCTTGATATGGTTTTGCCGCAAAGCTGGTGTTATGAGCAGCAGGCACATGCGAAAACAGGACCCCCAGATGTCGTCGATCGAGGCTACCAAGCCGCAGAAGGAAGTCAGCCCCTTGCTCAAGATGGTGCTGGAGCTAGGACCGTTGATGGTCTTCTTCTTCGCCAATTCGCGCGGCGAATGGCTGGCCGGGCATTTTCCGGCACTTGCCGAACTCGGCGGGCCGATCTTCATCGCCACCGGCCTGTTCATGGCCGCAACCGCGATCGCGCTCGCCGTTTCCTGGATGCTGACCCGCACCCTGCCGATGATGCCGCTGATATCAGGCATCGTCGTCTTCGTGTTCGGCGCGCTGACGCTCTGGCTGCAGAACGACACCTTCATCAAGATGAAGCCGACCATCGTCAACACGCTCTTCGGCGCGATCCTGCTCGGGGGTCTGCTGTTCGGCAAGTCGCTGCTCGGCTACGTCTTCCACTCCGCCTTCAAGCTGGACGAGGCCGGCTGGCGCAAGCTCACGCTGCGCTGGGGTGTGTTCTTCCTGTTCCTCGCCGTCCTCAACGAAGTGGTCTGGCGGTCGTTCACCACCGATTTCTGGGTCGCCTTCAAGGTCTGGGGCACGATGCCGATCACCATCCTGTTCACGCTCGCCCAGATGCCCCTGATCATGAAGCACTCGCTTGACCAGGAGAACGCCGAGTGAGTACCGCCCTTGAGGAGAATGACAGCCGCAACCGGCATGCACTCCTCTGGCTCGCGGCCTGTTTCACGGTTCTAATCATCCAGATCGTCACCCAGCATCTGATGGGTCGCCTCTGGATCTGCGAATGCGGCTACGTCAAACTTTTCGAGCCGGTCGTCAAATCCAGCGGCAACTCGCAGCACATCGCCGACTGGTACACGCCCTCCCACATCATCCACGGTTTCCTGTTCTACGGCCTTGGCCATCTGCTCCTGCGCGGCAAGCCGCTGACGGCCAAGCTCTTCCTCGGGACGGTGATCGAATCCGCCTGGGAGATCGCTGAAAACACGCCCATGGTGATCAACCGCTACCGCTCGGCGACGATCTCGCTCGACTATTTCGGCGACAGCATCCTGAATTCGACGATGGACACCCTGGCCATGGCCGCCGGCTTCCTGTTTGCCGCCCGCATGCCCATCTGGCTGACCGTGACGGTCGCCATCGTCTTCGAGATCTTCACCGGCTGGCTGATCCGCGACAATCTCACGCTCAACGTGCTGATGCTGGCCTGGCCGCTGGATGCAGTCCGGGACTGGCAGGCGGGCATTTAGTCAGGCTTCGGCGTCGCAGCCCCTCATCCGAATGAAAAGCTAATGCCGAGAGCAGTTACGAGCCTGCAGTCGCCTTCTCGATCGCCGGCAGCAGGCCGGTCTTCACGCTGTTTTCGTCGAAGGGTCCGACCCGTTTGTAGAGGATCGTACCGTCAGGACCGACGAGATAGGATTCCGGGATTCCGTAGACGCCCCAGTCGATCGCTGCCTTGCCGCGCGGGTCTGTGCCGATCGCCGAGAACGGATTGCCGAGCTCGCCGAGGAAGCGCAGAGCGTTTTCGTTCTGGTCCTTGTAATTGATGCCGACGACGGTGAGCCGCGGGTCCTTAGACAGTTCCAGGATGAAGGGATGCTCCTGACGGCAGGGCACGCACCAGGAGGCCCAGACGTTGACGAGCGTCAGCTTGCCCTTGATCGCTGCATCCGTCAGTGCCGGCATCGGCTGGCCATCGCGGGTCGCACCCTCGAGCGCCGGTAGATCGAGCTTCGGCGCCTTGGTGCCGATCAGCGCCGACGGGATTTCGCTCACATCCTTGCCGGAATTGAGCTGGCTCCAGAAGATCGCCGCGAGCCCGGCGAAAATGATGAGCGGCAGCGCCGCCAAGACGAACCGCAAGGGGCCCGGCTTGCGCTCTTCGCTGCCCGGCGCAGGAGTGCTGGTCATCGTGTCTCTCCTGCCGCAGTTTCGGCCGAGCGCCTGCGAATGCCCGAGGCTTCGAGTTCGGCAAGTTCCCGCCGGCGGGCGCGCCCATCCAGGACGACCCAGCCGATCAGGCCGAGGACCGTCAGCGTTGCTATTCCATAGCTCGTGAAAACATAGGCGGCGTGGCTCATCATTTCGTGCGGGCTCCCCGGCCGGCGCTACGTGCCGCCAGTCGGCGCAGCGCAGTGACGCGCCGGCGCAGGATTTCGTTGCGCATGGCGGCGATGTGCAGCGTGAAGAACAGCAGCGTGAAGGCGATCGCCATCACGATCAGCGGCCACAGGAACTCCGGATCGATCGTCGGCCCGTTGAGCCGCATGACGCTCGCCGGTTGATGCAGCGTGTTCCACCATTCGACCGAGAACTTGATGATCGGGATATTGACGAAACCGACCAGCACCAGCACCGCGGAAACCTTGGAGGACCGTGCCGGGTCGTCGATCGCGCGGTTGAGCGCCATCAGCCCCAGATACATGAGGAAGAGCACGAAGACCGAAGTGAGCCGCGCGTCCCAGACCCACCAGGTGCCCCACATCGGCTTGCCCCAGAGTGAGCCGGTGACGAGCGCCAGGAAGGTGAAACAGGCGCCAATCGGCGCTGCGGCGCGCGAGGAGACGTCAGCCAGCGGATGGCGCCAGACGAGCGTGCCGAGGGCGGCCAATGCCATCACCGAGTAACACATCATCGACAGCCAGGCGGCCGGCACGTGCACATACATGATGCGCACCGTCTCGCCTTGCTGGTAGTCGCCTTCCGTCGTGAAGGAGAGCCACAGGCCGGCAACGAAGAACAGCGCGGTCAGGCCTGCAAGCCACGGCAGCAGACGGTCGGCCAGCGCCAGGAACCGTGTCGGATTGGCGAGGTCGCTAAATTTGCGGATGGCCAGGCTGTTTTCGCTCATAATGGCTCTTTAGCGCTTAAGTCCCCCTGCTGCAATTGATCCCCGTCAATCGACCGATCACGATCAGTTTGGTCCGCTCGTCGTAAACGTCATCGATCTGAAGGACTTAGCGCCGGCTGCGGCGGAAAACCGCAAACAGTTTCAGCCGCTGCGACCCGATTGCGTCAATCGGACGCGTGCCGAAGCGCTGCGGCGGCGGCAACCGGACCGATGACGGCAAAGAACAGGGTGATCGCGGTAAGGATCATCAGGGGCGGCAGGAACGGCGCCGGGTCCTCGATCGCCGCATAGACCGCGCTGACACCGAAGATCAGCACCGGGATTGCAAGCGGCAGCACGAGGATCGAAACCAGCAGCCCGCCGCGCGGCAGCGACACGGCGACGGCAGCGCCCACCGCACCGATGAAGGTGATCGCCGGCGTGCCGATCAGAAGCGTGAGCATCGTGGCGCCGATCGCAATCTCGCTCATGTTCATGAAGAGGCCGAGCAGCGGCGAAGCAATCACCAGCGGCAGACCGGTCGCCGCCCAATGGGCCGCACATTTGATGAAGACGGTGACAAGAAGCGGCGTCTCCTGCATCAGCATCAGGTCGAGCGAGCCGTCATCCCGCTCCGCCTGGAACAGGCGATCGAGACCAAGCAGCGAGGCGAGCAGAGCGCCGATCCACAGGATCGCCGGGCCGATACGTGAAAGCAGGTTCAGATCCGGGCCGACGCCGAAGGGTATGACCGCGACCACCGTCATGAAGAAGAGCACGCCGATCATCGCGCCGCCGCCGGCGCGGATCGACAGTTTCAAATCGCGGAAGAAGAGTGCGATCATGCCGGCATTCTCCCGCCCGCGACCACGGGCAGGCTTCTGCGCATCGTGCCCTTACGCATCATGCCAGAACCCTTCCGCCAAATGCTCGAAGCCCTTCATGTGCAATTCCTTCGTCTGATCGAGCCCGAGCGGCTGGTGCGTCGCTGCGATCACGATGCCGCCCTTGCCGAGATGTGCCTTGACCAGATCCGCAAACAGCCGGTCGGCGCTGACATCGAGCGCCGCTGTCGGCTCGTCGAGAATCCAGATCGGGCGATAGGCGACGAGCAGTTTCGCCATCGCCATGCGGCGCTGCTGGCCGGCGGAGAGATAGCCGAAGGGCAGATGTGCGATATCAGGCAGGCCGACGGCCTCCACGGCGTCATCGAGTGCGGCACCGTGGCCACCGGGCGAATCGCCCATGAAACGCTGCCAGAAGGAAAGATTTTCCGCGACGGTCAGTTCGCGCTTCATCGCGTTGCGGTGGCCGAGATAGTGGCTGACCTCTGCTGGACGGGCTATTTCCGGGGGGCCATTCTCAAGTTTCAGCTGCCCGCTTTCGGGGGCCAGCAACCCGGCCAGAACCCGCAGCAAGGTGGACTTGCCGGAACCGTTCGGACCCGTCACCACAAGGGCTTCGCCGGTATCAAGAGCAAAGGAAATATCGTTAAAAATCAGATCCTCGCCGCGCTTCGCACTCAAACCTTCAGCCAGCAGGCGCATGAATATTAGACTTCCCTTCGCGTGTCTTCCGCAGAGCAAAAAAAGTTCCGATTGGACCTTCGTTGCTCTGGCACGTTTTGGAGAAATTATCTATAAGGCGGCCAACACGCCAGCGGTCGGCGTGAATTTCATCCTAGCGCCGAACATGGAATGAATTTCCACGTACGGACAGCGGAAATGGCCGCACCCGCATCCCAATTCGCGCTTCACAGGCGCTCGGGCGTTCGTACGTCAGTTTTTGGCGATCAGACGGAACGGGGTATTATCCAGTGTCCAAGTCCCTAGACAGCTTCAATTGTCGCTCCACGCTCACCGTCAACGGTGTGGACTACGTCTATTACAGCCTACCCAAGGCTGAGGCGAACGGTCTCGCCGGCGTATCCAAGCTTCCCTACTCGATGAAGGTTCTGCTCGAGAACCTGCTGCGCAACGAAGATGGCCGTTCTGTCACCAAGAAGGACATCGAGAACATTGCCGCCTGGCTCAACGACAAGGGCACGGCTGAAAACGAAATCGCCTACCGTCCCGCCCGTGTGCTGATGCAGGACTTCACCGGCGTTCCCGCCGTCGTCGACCTCGCCGCGATGCGTGATGCCATGGTCTCGCTCGGCGGCGACCCGGAGAAGATCAACCCGCTGGTTCCCGTCGACCTCGTCATCGACCACTCGGTCATCGTCGACGAATTCGGCACGCCGAACGCCTTTGCCCGCAACGTCGAACTGGAATACCAGCGCAACGGCGAGCGCTACCGCTTCCTGAAGTGGGGTCAGCAGGCATTCAAGAACTTCCGCGTCGTTCCCCCCGGCACCGGCATCTGTCACCAGGTCAATCTGGAATATCTGGGCCAGACGGTCTGGACCCGTGAAGAAGACGGCGAAATCACCGCCTACCCGGACACCTGTGTCGGCACCGACAGCCACACCACCATGATCAACGGTCTCGGCGTTCTCGGCTGGGGCGTTGGCGGTATCGAGGCGGAAGCCGCGATGCTCGGCCAGCCGGTCTCGATGCTTCTGCCCGAAGTCATCGGCTTCAAGCTCACCGGCAAGCTCAAGGAAGGCGTCACCGCGACCGACCTCGTGCTGATGGTCGTGCAGATGCTGCGCAAGAAGGGCGTTGTCTCGAAGTTCGTCGAATTCTTCGGCCCGGGCCTCGACAACATGACGCTCGCCGACCGCGCCACCATCGGCAACATGGGCCCGGAATACGGCGCGACCTGCGGCTTCTTCCCGGTCGACAGCGAAACCATCAACTACCTCACCATGTCCGGCCGTGAAGAGCAACGCATCGCACTCGTCGAAGCCTACTCCAAGGCGCAGGGCATGTGGCGCGACGGCGACGGCTCCGAGCTCGTCTTCACCGACACGCTCGAACTCGACCTCGGCGACGTCGTTCCGGCCATGGCCGGTCCGAAGCGTCCGGAAGGCCGCATCGCGCTCGAAAACATCGCGTCCGGTTTCGCCACCGCACTCGAAAACGACTACAAGAAGCCCGGCCAGCTTTCGAACCGCTATGCCGTCGAAGGCACGGATTTCGACCTCGGCCATGGCGACGTCGCCATCGCTGCGATCACCTCCTGCACCAACACCTCCAACCCGTCGGTGCTGATCGCTGCCGGTCTGCTCGCCCGCAACGCGGTCGCCAAGGGCCTGAAGTCCAAGCCGTGGGTCAAGACCTCGCTTGCACCGGGATCGCAGGTCGTCGGCGAATACCTCGCCAAGTCCGGCCTGCAGAAGGACCTTGACGCGCTCGGCTTCAACCTCGTCGGCTTCGGCTGCACGACCTGCATCGGCAACTCCGGCCCTCTGCCGGGCCCGATCTCGAAGACGATCAACGACAAGGGCCTGATCGCCGCCGGCGTTCTCTCGGGCAACCGCAATTTCGAAGGCCGCATTTCGCCGGACGTCCAGGCGAACTACCTCGCTTCGCCGCCGCTCGTCGTCGCCTACGCGCTTGCAGGTTCCGTCCAGAAGGACCTGACCAACGAGCCGATCGGCGAGGACAAGGACGGCAAGCCCGTCTTCCTCAAGGACATCTGGCCGACCTCCAAGGAAATCCAGGAGTTCATCTTCAAGTACGTCACCCGCGAGCTCTACGCGACCAAGTACGCGGACGTCTTCAAGGGCGACGAAAACTGGCAGGCCGTTCAGGTTCCTCCGGGCCAGACCTATGCCTGGGACGATGGTTCGACCTATGTGCAGAACCCGCCCTACTTCGTCGGCATGGGCAAGACCGGTTCGGGCATCTCCGACATCAAGGGCGCCCGCGTCCTCGGCCTCTTCGGCGACAAGATCACGACCGACCACATCTCTCCGGCCGGCTCGATCAAGGCTGCTTCGCCGGCTGGTGCCTACCTCATCGGTCATGGCGTCGGCGTTGCCGACTTCAACCAGTACGGTACGCGCCGTGGCAACCATGAAGTGATGATGCGCGGCACGTTTGCCAACATCCGCATCCGCAACCACATGCTCGGCCCGAACGGCAAGGAAGGTGGCTACACCATCCACTATCCGTCGAAGGAAGAGATGTCGATCTACGACGCCGCCATGCAGTACAAGGAAGAGGGCGTTCCGCTCGTCATCTTCGCCGGTGTCGAATACGGCAACGGTTCGTCGCGCGACTGGGCTGCGAAGGGCACCAACCTGCTGGGCGTCAAGGCTGTCGTCGCGCAGTCCTTCGAGCGTATCCACCGCTCGAACCTCGTCGGCATGGGCGTCATCCCCTTCGTCTTCGAAGAGGGCACGACCTGGGAATCGCTGGGTCTCAAGGGCGACGAAGTCGTCACCATCGACAACCTCGCCAATGTCCAGCCGCGCGAAAAGCGTGTCGCCAAGGTCACCTATGGCGACGGCAGCGTGAAGGAAATTCCGCTGATCTGCCGCATCGATACGCTGGACGAAGTGACCTACGTCAACAACGGCGGCATCCTGCAGACCGTTCTGCGGGACCTCGCGGCCTGATCGGCGGAGGTCGTCTACGCGCCGCGCAACGCCTTTAGTCGGCTATGATTGAAGGAAGCATGCGGTAAAACATTCGAGCCGGGGCGCCGAAAAGCGCCCCGGCTCTTTCTTTGGGCGCCCAATGCCAGCGCGTCCAACACAAGGTCGTGCTCACTCGTCACCTCACTCCAACGTGACTTCCCGTTGATGCGTGGCCGGCGTATGTAAAGAACTCCCCCATAAGGAGTAGGCCGACGGCCCCAACGAAGTGACGCCATGACATCCGCAGACCGTTCTTTCATTCGTCCTCTTGCACTGGCTTTCGGGCTGTTCGCAGCCGCCGGTGCACCGGCCGGGGCGCAGGACGGACAGGTGATCAAGGGCGTCGTGGAATTGTTCACCAGCCAGGGCTGTTCCTCCTGCCCGCCAGCCGACGCCGCGCTGAAGGCACTGGTCGATGACGGCGATGTCGTGGCGCTCGCCTATCACGTCGACTACTGGAATTATCTCGGCTGGGCCGACACGCTCGCCTCCAAGGAAAATACCGAGCGGCAATACGCCTATGCCCGGATGCTTGGCCGCAACGGCGTCTATACGCCCCAGGCGATCCTCAACGGCCGTGATCATCTCAACGGCGGCAACCTCGAGGCGATCAAGACCCGACTGGAAACCATGAAGGCGGAAGGCAAGGGACTTGCCGTTCCCGTCGAGGCAAAGATCCAGGGCGAGGAGATCCAGATCAACATTGGCAGCGGCATCGGCAAGGCAAACGTCGTCGTCGTCTATTTCGACCGTGCGAAAATCGTCAAGATGGAGAAGGGCGAGAACAGCGGCAAGGAAGTCCCCTATTGGCATGCCGTGCGTGACATCCAGACGATCGGCATGTGGGACGGAACGCCGGCAAGCTTCACACTCCCCGCGACAGTCCTGACCGAACGGTCCGGCAACAGCGGCTGTGCCGTTCTCCTGCAGACGATGAAGGACAAGGAAACGCCGGGCGCGATCGTCGGCGCAACGGCCGTGCTCGCCGGCCCGCAGGGCAAGTTATAGCCCGGCGAGGCGCGCAAGGGGTGGTTCGGCCCGGCAGCATCGAGGGGCTGGGGCTGAGGGTTCGAAGTTACCGGACCGAACCGGCCATGGCTGCGTTCGGTGAACTCCCGCAGCATGACGACCTGACCGGACATACGGTGGCAACGACTCTGTCCGTCAGCGCCCGCGAGTTTTGCGGTGAATTGGGGCGGCGATTTGACTGAATTGGGGCAGACGTAAGAAATGCCCTCATCGTCCAACGGCTTCCGGCTTGCTTTTCGGCTCATGTCAGGCACACTGTTATCGTTCTGTCACAACAGAAGGCCGGATTGCCGATGACCGATGAGCCGGATTTGCCGCAAGGCGAGGCGCGCCATCAGCGCGAGACCACTTCCGAAGTGGTCGTCGATCTTCACGAATACAAGAACGCCAAGAACCCTCCCCCCATCACTTTCCATCGTCGCGAATTGGACCAGATCCTCTGGGTCTACGGTCGCATGGTCGGCGAAGGCGAATGGCGGGACTACGCCATCGATCACCTGAGGGACCGGGCGGTTTTCTCGGTGTTCAAGCGTTCGGGCGAAATGCCGCTCTACCGGATCGAGAAGAACCCGAAACTGGCGGCGAAGCAGGGTGCTTACAGCGTGCTGAACATTCACGGCACGATCCTGAAGCGCGGGCACGAGCTCGCCCAGGTGCTCAAAGTGTTCGACAAGGTTCTGAAGCTGGTGGAAACCTGAGGCCTGTTTCACACCGACGTTGCGGTGAGATGCGCGGCGATGTCTCCGGCGCAGCGGGTTGATCTGTCCCGGGACGGCTGACCACAAGCGGCGCATGTCGAGCGTCCGCCGAACGTTCGACGATCACTGATAGAGCGTGTCCGGATAGACGTCTTCCGGCGGATCGCTCGTCTGCCCCTCTCCGAGTGCAAGCTGCATGATCGCCGTATCGAGCCAGCGGCCATGCTTGAAACCGGTCGCATTCATCGTGCCCTGATATTCGAAGCCGAGGGAGCGGTGCACCGCGATCGAAGCCGGATGGGCGCCGCCGATCACCGCCACCATCTGCCGAAAGCCAAGCTCCGTGCAACGCCGGATCAGTTCGGCGAGCAACGCCTTGCCGGCTCCCTTGCCGCGCGCTTCCGGCGCCAGATAGATGGAATCCTCGACCAGGAAGCGATAGGCCGTGCGCGTGCGAAAACCGGAAGCATAGGCATAGCCGACGATCGTTCCGCCATCGTCGACGGCAACCATGTAGGGATATCCATTGCCGATGATCGTCTCGAACCGCGCCCGCATCTCCGTTTCGGAAGGCGGGTTGATCTCGTAGGTCGCGACGCCATTCAACACGGATTCGCGATAGATCGCGGTGATGACGGGAAGGTCGGCCAAGGTGGCGTCACGCAGGCTCAGGGACATAGCGGTAGACTGTAGCTCGAGGTTTCGGTGTCCTTCACTCCCACGGAGCCCGGACGCGATCAACATTTCTCCGGCAACAAAAAAGGCGGCCGAGGCCGCCTTTTCCGTCATTCGTTCCAACCTTAGTTGTTCCGGTTGCCCATGAACTGGAGCAGGAACATGAACAGGTTGATGAAGTCGAGGTAGAGCGTCAGCGCGCCCATGATCGCCTTGCGGCCGGCAACGGTGCTGTCATCGGCTTCGTAGTACATTTCCTTGATCTTCTGCGTGTCGTAGGCGGTGAGGCCAGCGAAGACCAGAACACCGATCACGGAGATCGCAAAGCCGAGGGCCGACGAAGCAAGGAAGATGTTGACGATCGACGCGATGATCAGGCCGAAGAGGCCCATGATCAGGAACGTGCCGAAGCCGGACAGGTCCTTCTTGGTCGTGTAGCCGTAAAGCGACAGAGCGCCGAACGAAGCGGCCGTTACGAAGAACGTCTGCACGATGCTCTGGCCGGTGAAGACCAGGAAGATCGACGACAGGGACAGGCCCATCAAGGCCGCGTAGATCCAGAACGTCGTCTGCGCTGCGGAGACGCTCATCGAGTTAATGCGGAAGCTCATGAAGAAGACCATCGCCAGCGGCGCCAGCATCACGACCCACTTCAGGGGCGAAGCGTAGATGAGCTGGGCGAATGCCGGATTGGAGGCGGCAAGCGCATAGGTTCCGTAAGCTGCCACGCCAGTGATCGCGAGGCCAAAAGCCATCAGGTTGTAGACCTTCAGCATGTACGCGCGAAGGCCCTCATCGATCACGGCACCCGCCTGAGCGCCGGCGGGCGACATTCGGGTTTGGTAGTTTCTCAGATCAGCCATTGTTTCCTCATTTAAGCTCCGGTGGAAGTTACGGTGTCGGGCGGCGAACGGTCTCGCTTTGGAAGGCAAGCTTCCACGCCCAGGCGCCGCTGCGGAGCTCCAGCATGCCTGTGGATAAATATGATGCCGAAACCTTTTCCGTACAAGACCCGCACCCCCTGGATTCGAACGCATCCGGCCGTTTCCGGCAAGGGCGACAGGGATTTACGGTTAACTTGACCGCCTCAGAGCTCCCGCAGCACCGGCGCCGCCTTCTGTCCGAGAATACGCCACGTGCCGGCAAGACCGATGCCGACGGTCATCACCAGTGCCCCGACAACCGTCAGGATGGCGACATCCGGCAGGAAACTTGACGGCAGCTTCATGATACGGCTGACCACGAACCAGGCGGCAACGCCACCGGCGAACAGCGCGAAAACCGCGGTTGCGAGGCCGAGAACGGCATATTCGTAGCTGAACGCCCGAATGAGCGTCGCGCGCGTCGCACCCAGCGTTTTGAGCACGACGGCGTCGTGAACACGGGCCCGGTTGCCGGCGGCAAGCGCACCGGCAAGCACCAGGACGGACGCAACGAGCGCCACCGCGGCCGCAGCCCGGATGGCGGTTGCCAACTGCCCAAGCAGGCCGTTCACGATGTCGAGAGCATCCTTCACACGCACACTGGTGATCGTCGGATAGGCGTTGGTGACGGCTTTCAGCACCGCCGCCTCTTCTTCCGGCGTCGCTGCCGGATCGATGACCGTCGCCAGCCACGCATGCGGCGCACCGGCAAAGGTGTTCGGCGAAAACACCATGACGAAGTTGATCGAAAGCGATTCCCACTCGACGTTGCGGAAATTGGCGATCTTGGCGGTGATGTTTCGGCCAAGCACGTTGACGGTCACGGTGTCGCCGATCTTCAGGCCGAGCTCGCCCGCCTCTTCTGCCGAGAACGAGACGAGCGGCTCGCCACTATAGTCGGCCGGCCACCACGTGCCTTCGGAAAGCGTCGAGTTCTCCGGCTTGTTCTTGGCATAGGTGATGCCGCGGTCACCGCGCAGCACCCATTGGCCGCCAGGCGGCACGTTGCGACTGTTCACGTCCTCGCCATTGAAAGCGACGATCCGGCCGCGCAGCATCGGTACCTCGATGACCTTGCCCTTCGGGATCGCCTGGTTCAGCACCGAGCGGAAACCTTCGATCTCGCTACCCTGGATATCGACGAAGAAGAAGTTCGGCGCTCGCTCGGCCATGCTTCCGGTGAGTTCGCGGCGCAGATTGCCGTCGATCAGCGCCAGCGTCACAAGCAGGGCGAGCCCCAGGCCGAGCGACAGCACGACCGAGGACGTCAGCGCACCGGGACGATGGATGTTGCCGATCGCCAGCCTGAGAGCCGGCGAGCTGACCCGCGGGCTGCGGCGCGCAAGCCAGGCTATCGCGAGCGCGACGACACGCAGGACAATGAAGGCAAAGGCGATCGCCCCCAGGAACACAAGCGAAATATAGCGGTCATAGGCCGCCCAGATCGCCAGCCCCGCCAGTGCGGCAAGGCAGGCAACGGCACCGAGCAGATAGGGCCATGCCGGAAAGCCGGCGGGATCGAAGCCCTGCTGGCGGAAGAGTGCGGTTGCCGGAATGGCCCGCGCCCGGCCGAGCGGCAGGATGGCGAAGGTCAGCGCCGTCAGCACGCCGAAGAGCGCTGCGAGGCCGAGCGCGCCCGGATAGAGATGGAATTCGGTCGAGATTGGCAGCAGGTCGGCGAGGAACTGCGCCGCGATGAAGGGGATCAGCATGCCGAGGGTCAGGCCGATGACGATACCGATGAGGGCGATCATCAGGATCTGTGCCAGATAGATCATCGCGACCAGCGACGCCGGCGCCCCCAGGCATTTGAAGGTCGCAATCACGCTGCGCTTCTGATCGAGATAGGAGCGCACCGCGTTGGCGACACCGACACCGCCGACGATCAGCGCCGTCAGGCCGACAAGCGTCAGGAATTGCGAGAAGCGGGTGATGTTGGCCGTCAGCGACGGCGCGGCGTTGGCGCTGGTGCGGATCGACCAGCCGGCCGACGGAAAGCGCTTCTCCGCATCGGTGCTAATGGTCGCAAGCTGCGCCGGGTCGGCGACCTTAACCTTGTAACTATGCTCGACCAGGCTTCCGGTCTGCACCAGGCCACTGGCGGCCAGCGCCTCGGCCGAAACCATCAGGCGCGGTGCAAAGCCGAAGCCGTCGGACAAGGCGTCCGGCTCGCGTACGATCGTGCCCGCGATCCGGATCCTGGCGTTACCGAGCAGAACTTCAGCGCCGATCTGCACGCCCAGGCGGTCGAGCAGCAGCGGCGCCACGACGGCGCCGAAGGTCTCGCCATCGCGCGCCAGCAACTCATGCAGTGGGCGGTTCGGTTCGCTTTCGAGTGCACCATAAAGCGGGTAGGCGGCATCGACCGCCTTCAGCTCCACCAGCGCCTGGTTGGAACCGTCGGGCAGCCGCGCCATCGAGCGCAGGCCGGCGGACTCTGCAACGGTCCCGAGACTGTCGAGATAGGCTCGCTCCTCGGTCGTCGCCACGCGATTGTTGAGCTCGAAGCGGATATCGCCGGCGAGCAGTTCCTGCCCCTGCGTGGCGATCGTCACAGTGATCGATTGCGACAGCGAATTGACGCCGGCAATCGCTGCTGTACCGAGCGCGATACAGGCGAGAAAAATATAGAAGCCCCTGAGCCCGCCGCGCATTTCGCGCAGCGCCAGGCGAAGGGCAAGCAGCGGCCGCAGCCGAACCGATGAAGCGCCGCTCATGCCGAGGCCGCCTCCTGGCGCTGCGCCACCGCAACCGGCCCTGCCTCGCCGCCAGCGACGATCTCGCCGGAGCGCACCCGCACTTGCCGCACGCAACGTGCGGCAAGGGCAGAATCATGCGTCACGAGAACGAGTGTCATGCCGCGGTCACGCTGTTCGGCGAAAAGCAGATCGGCGATCTGGCGTCCGGTTTCGGCGTCGAGGTTGCCGGTCGGCTCGTCGGCGATCAGCAGTGTCGGCGAAGGCGCCAAGGCGCGAGCGATCGCCACGCGCTGCTGCTCGCCACCGGAGAGCTGGCCGGGATAGTGGCTGAGCCGCTCGCCGAGACCGACGGCGACGAGTTCCTTGCGCGCAATCTCGAAGGCGCCCGAGACATTGGCGAGTTCGAGCGGCACGGCGACGTTCTCGAGCGCGGTCATGTTGGGGATGAGGTGGAAGGACTGGAAGACGATGCCGATGTTGCGCCCGCGAAAGTCCGCCACCCGGTCCTCGTTCAACCGATGCAACGGCGTGCCGTCGATGACGATCTCGCCGCGATCCAGCCGCTCGAGCCCGGCAAGCACCATCAGCAAGGTCGACTTGCCCGAACCCGACGGACCGACGATGCCCACGGACTGGCCGGCATCGATCGTCAGGTTCATGCCCTTCAGCACATGCACCGAGGCCGCCGCCTCCCCAAGGGTCAGATCCGCGTTTTTGAGTTCGATGATGGTGCTGGCCAAGCGAAACAACCCTATATGAACGAAGTGGGGAACAGAAACGGCATTCGGGATTTAGGAACAGGCCCATGGCATTAAAAGGATTTCAACGGGTTTTCTTGGCACTCATGATGACATTTGCGTTATCATCGACAGCACGCGCCGAGACGATCAGCCTCGTGGGGTTCGGCGACAGCCTGATGGCGGGCTACCAGCTCCCGCCGGAGGACGCTTTCCCCGCTCGGCTCGAAAAGGCGCTGAAGGAAAAGGGCCTGGACGTGACGATCACGAACGCCGGCGTTTCCGGCGACACTTCATCCGGCGGCCTTGCCCGCATCGATTGGTCCGTGCCTGACGGCACGAAGGGCGTGATCCTTGAACTCGGCGCCAATGACGCGCTGCGCGGTATCCCGCCGGAAGAGACCCGCAAGAACATCGAGGCGATGATCACCCGCCTCAAGGATCGCGGCATCGCGGTGCTGCTGGCCGGCATGATGGCGCCGCCGAACATGGGCGCCGACTATGCCGCCCGCTTCAACCCGATCTACCCCGAACTCGCTCAGAAATATGGGCTGGAGCTCTATCCATTCTTCCTCGACGGCGTAGTGACCGAGACCAAGCTCAAGCTTGAGGACGGCATGCATCCCAATGGCGATGGCGTCGGTGTCATGGTCGAGAAGGCACTGCCTGTCGTCGAGCGCTTCCTGGCAACACTGAATAAGACGGAGTGATGACACCATCCACAGTTAAGAGAACGTTAATATTCATAAGCGTCAAATAGTAGTTGCCTGCAGACTCGATGCGTGATTCGCTGAGACATCTGCAAGAGATTCGGGGAGCTCGCCATGCCGAGACTATTCACCGCCCTCGAAATTCCGCGCAATGCAGCAATGAGTCTTTCGTTGCTGCGCGGAGGACTTCCCGGAGCTCGCTGGATAGATGTGGAGAACTACCATATCACCTTGCGCTTCATCGGTGACGTCGACTGGCGCACCGCCGACGAGATCATCGACAAGCTCGATCGGATCGAAAGACCGGAATTTCCGCTTCAATTGACCGGCACCGGCGCCTTCGGCTCCAAGAAACCGCATTCGGTCTGGGCCGGCGTCACCAACCAGCCGGAAATGTATGCGCTGCAGGCCGAGATCGAGCGCATCTGCCAGCGGCTCGGATTGCAGCCGGATCCACGCAAGTTCACCCCGCATGTAACGCTCGCCCGGCTGCGTTCCAGCCGCGTCGAGGATGTCGTCGAATACCTTTCCGGGCGCGGAAACTTCATGACCTCGCCCTTCAACGTCTCCCGTTTCGTGCTTCTGTCATCGCGCGATTCGGTCGGCGGTGGACCTTACCTGACGGAAGAAGTCTTCCCGCTTCACGAGGCGCGTTCGCCGAACCTTACGAGCAACGACGAGCATCCGGCGTCGAGCATCTGGTAGAGCGCCTCGAAGGCTTCCGGCCCTTCGTAATAGGGATCCGGCACGTCCTCGCTGCGGCCTGAGGCATAGTCCAGGAAGAGACGCACCTTTTCTGCCGCACCTTCGGGCGCCAGCCGCTTGAGCGTGCGCACATTGTTCTCGTCCATGCCGAAGATCAGATCGAAATTCCGGAAATCTTCCGGGCGAACCTGACGCCCGCGAAGCTCCGAGATATCGATGCCGTGCCGTCGCGCAGCTTCTATCGAGCGGCGGTCTGGCGGATCGCCGATATGCCAGGCACCGGTTCCTGCCGAATCCACCTCTAGTGCCGGTGCCAGCCCCTTTTTCTCCGCCAAGGCGCGCAACACACCCTCGGCGAGCGGCGACCGGCAGATGTTGCCGAGACAAACGAAAAGAAGTCTGACCGGTTTCATGCTATTCAGTAGTCCAAGGTATTGCGGCGACCATCGCGTGTATTGAAAGACGCGCGGCGCTGTGGAGATGAGGCACGTTTATACGCGGCAGTTCGGCCTTCGAACAGGCTGATACGAGGGAGAGAAACGATGACAGCGGAGAAACTCGACGAGGCGACGATTGCCGAAAACCTGCACAAGATGGAAGGCTGGGTGCGGGCCGAAGACGGCAACTCGATCTGGAAGGCGTTCCGCTTCAAGAACTTCGTAGAGGCCTTCGGTTTCATGACCGAGTGCGCGATCGTCGCGGAGAAGCTCAACCATCACCCCGAATGGTTCAACGTCTACAATCGTGTCGACGTGACGCTGACCACCCACGACGCCGGCGGGCTCACGGAGCTCGACTTCAAGCTGGCAGCCCGCATGGACAAGGCAGCAGCCGGCCGCATGCCCGATCATTTGAAATAGAGGGGCCGATCACCATATCAAAGCATGTCGCGCAAAAGTGCGTAGCGGTTTTGCGGTAACGATATGCGAAAAATCAAATGCTTAAAGCGCAAGGAGCGAATCTGAAAGATCTCGGCGCTTTAGGAACGCTGCAACAGCGAAAGCGGGACGATGGACGACATCAAGATTGGCGAAATTCTCTTGCCTGGCGAAGAATCCGAGCAGGAGCGCAGGGAAAAGCGTGTAAAGCGCCGCTTCTGGCCGACCTTCCGCCGTGCCGCACGCCAGATCCCCTTCAGCCGCGATCTCGTCGCCGCCTATTATTGCGCCATCGACCCGCAGACGCCGACGCGCACCCGCGGCATCCTGCTCGCCGCGCTCGCCTATTTCGTGCTGCCGATCGACATCATCCCCGACATGCTGGCCGTGGTCGGCTTTTCCGACGACGTCGCGGTGCTGACTGCGGCCTTCGCCGCCATCAGCGGCCAGATCAAGGAAACCCATTACACCAAGGCCGACGAGACCCTTGCCGACGCTCCGCAAGACTGAACAGAGACCGGCCTTCCGGGTTGTGGCGCCCCATTCCCGCCCGAAAGTCAAACTCTTGCCCGATTCTTTGTGGCATAGACATGCGAATGACGGCGTTCGCGCGCTTTGGTGAGTCCGACGTCATTCAATGGCTTGGGGCAGGAATCCTTCTGGAGCAGCATTCCGAAGCGCGGCGCATCCGGCATCGGCCTCGGTTCGACGATAGTACGAATCACCGGTCGAAAGGCGCCGGGCAATGGAGCAAACCGCTCCGTTTCGGGGCTAAACCGGCGGTTTTCGGCCATCGTTGACGGTTTGGTAACCTGAATTAAGTCAAAACGAATTCAAATGATGACTACGCGTCGCCCGTCTGACCTGTTCGGGTGATCGAAGAGCAAAAAAAGCGGCAGGACCTCATGTTTGTAAGAAAGATCGCAACCGCAATCGCACTCGTTCTGGCGACCGCCAGCATGGCTGCCGCCCAGTCTCCGACGCGCATCCAGCAGTTCAACGCCTGGGGCGCCTATTCCTACAACGCCGGCGGCGGCAAGGTCTGCTACGTGCTCTCGGTTCCCAAGGATAAGAGCCCGGCCGGCGTCGACCACGGCGACATCTTCTTCCTGGTTTCCCAGCGCCCTGGCCAGAACATCAGCTACGAGCCGCAGGCCATGATGGGCTATCCCCTCCAGGAAAACTCCAAGGTCAACGTCGTCATCGACGGCCGCACCTTCGTGATGTTCACCAAGGGCAATTCCGCCTGGGTCGAGAACGCCGCCGAAGAACCGGCGCTCGTTGCCGCGATGAAGAACGGCAAGGCCATGTCGGTCAACGCCAAATCGCGCAAGGGCACGGCAACCTCCTACTCCTACTCGCTCTCGGGCATCTCCGCTGCACTGAAGCAGATCGAGGCCTGCAAGTAATCACGAGACGACACGTCACGTGCAAAGGGCCGGCTGCAAAGCCGGCCTTTTGCGTTCAGGAAGCCTGCCTCGTGACTCCCGGCCAAAACAATGCTAAAGCGCGGCCAACTTGAGAGCCTCCGCGCCACGATTGGCCGCTTTCGATGGCTCGACCGATTTCAATTCGCGCATCAGGACGATTTCCGGACCCGCTCTCCGGACGGCCTCACGCCGTATGACAGGACATCATGAGCATGGCAGCCACTGAAATTCTGAACCGGGTGGAAATCGCCAAGGCGCCGCAGGTGCGCACGGCCGCGCAGGCGGAGAAGCCGTCGCTGATCGGCCTGCTGCGCGAGGACATGGCGAAGGCCCTTGTCGAAAAGGGCGTGCCGGAGCGTCAGGTCAAGATGCGCGTCAGCCAGCTTTGGCATTGGCTCTATGTGCGCGGCGTCTCCGATTTCGACCATATGACGAACGTGTCGAAGGACATGCGCGAGATGCTGAAGCAGCATTTCACGATCGCCCGTCCTGAAATCGTCGAGGAACAGATCTCCGGCGACGGCACCCGCAAGTGGCTGCTGCGTTTCCCGGCTCGCGGCGCCGGCCGCCCGGTCGAAATCGAGACCGTCTACATCCCCGAGGAAGGCCGCGGCACACTCTGCATTTCGAGCCAGGTCGGCTGTACGCTCACCTGCTCCTTCTGTCACACCGGCACCCAGAAGCTCGTGCGCAACCTGACGGCCGAGGAAATCCTGGCACAGCTGCTTCTCGCCCGCGACCGCCTGGGCGATTTCCCCGAGCGCGACACCCCGCAGGGCGCGATCGTGCCGGCCGAGGGCCGCAAGATCACCAACGTCGTCATGATGGGCATGGGCGAGCCGCTCTACAATTTCGAGCAGGTGAAGACCGCGCTTCTGATCGCGTCCGATGGCGAGGGTCTGTCGCTCTCTAAGCGCCGCATCACGCTGTCGACCTCCGGCATCGTGCCCGAGATCTATCGCACCGGCGAGGAAATTGGCGTCATGCTGGCGATCTCCCTGCATGCGGTGCGCGACGACCTGCGCGACCTGCTCGTTCCGATCAACAAGAAGTATCCGCTGAAGGAACTGATGGACGCCTGCCGTGCCTATCCGGGTCTTTCCAACGCCCGCCGCATCACTTTCGAGTATGTGATGCTGAAGGACGTCAACGACAGCCTGGAAGACGCCAAGGAACTGGTGAAGCTGCTCAAGGGCGTGCCGGCGAAGATCAACCTCATCCCCTTCAACCCCTGGCCGGGCACCAACTACCAGTGTTCCGACTGGGAGCAGATCGAGAAGTTCGCCGACTTCATCAATCAGGCCGGCTATGCTTCGCCGATCCGCACGCCCCGCGGCCGCGACATCCTCGCCGCCTGCGGCCAGCTGAAATCGGAATCCGAGCGCATGCGCAAGGTCGACCGTCTCGCCTTCGAAGCGATGATGATCGCCAATCACGGCGAGGACTGAGACGGAGCGCCAGTCTGAAATCCACGGGCTCCTCGGTCCGCCGCCGCGTGATCAATGAAGAACTTTGATGGATGATGCAGATCCTATCGATTGATTTCATGTCACCGGTTTCCTAAGAAGGCGGAAATCAATTCAGGAGGACACATGCGCTCACTTCTCATCGCCCTTGCCGCCACGGTGGCATTCACCCTGCCCGCCCGTGCCGATGAGGTGACCGTTGCCGTGACCGCGATCGTCGAGCATCCGGCGCTCGATGCCGCTCGCGATGGCGTGAAGGATGCGCTGGCCGCCGCCGGTTACAAGGAAGGCGAAAACCTCAAATTCCTCTACGAATCGGCCCAGGGCAACCCGGCAACCGCAGCCCAGATCGCCCGCCAGTTCGCCGGCGAAGCCCCGAACGTGATCGTTCCGATCTCGACGCCGTCGGCCCAGGCGGTCGTTTCCTCGACCCGAGATATCCCGGTTGTCTTCACCGCCGTCTCCGATCCGGTCGGCGCCCAGCTCGTCAAGGACATGGACAAGCCCGGCGGCAATGTCACCGGCCTCTCGGACATGTCGCCGGTTGCCGAGCACGTCGCCCTGATCAAGGAAATCCTGCCGAACGCCAAGTCGATCGGCTACCTCTACAACTCCGGTGAAGCCAACTCCGTTTCGCTGCTCGCGGTGCTGAAGACCGAAGCCGAAAAGGCTGGCCTGACCGTCGTCGAGTCGGCCGCAACCAAGTCGGCTGAAGTCCAGGGTGCGGCCCGCGCGCTCGTCGGCCGCGCCGATGCGATCTACGTCCCGACCGACAACACGATCATCTCCGCGCTCGAAGGTGCCGTCGCCGTCGCCGAGGAAGCCAAGCTGCCGCTCTTTACCGCCGACACGGACTCGGTTGCTCGCGGCTCGCTCGCAGCCCTCGGCTTCAACTACTACGACGTCGGCAAGCAGACCGGCGAAATCGTCGTTCGCATCCTCAAGGGCGAAAACCCGGGTGACATCGCCGTGAAGGTCGCCGCCGGTTCCGACCTGGTGATCAACAAGAAGGCCGCCGAAAAGATGGGCGTCACCCTTCCTGAAAGTGTCGTAAAGCGCGCAACCCGCGTCGTTGAATAACGCTTTCGACCTTTTCAGGTTCAAGTTTGTTGCGTTTTGCCCGCCTCCGTTCCATACGGGGGCGGTTCGCTATGAGGGGCCCGCATCCTTGATTGCCAGGGCCGCTCCAAAGTTCAGAGCCGCACATGCGCCGGCCATCGCGCCCCATGTGCCAAGCGGGAGCGTCGCGCACATAACGACAACCACGCGCGACGGGTAGAAAAGAGGGTCTGGGGTTGAGTCTAATCGCTTTCTGGGGAGCCGTGGAACTGGGGCTGGTCTACGCCTTCGTCGCCCTTGGCGTCTTTCTCGCATTCCGTGTGCTCGATTTCCCCGACCTGACCGTCGACGGATCCTTTCCGCTGGGGGCTGCCGTCACCGCCGTGCTGATCATCGCCGGCGTCAACCCGTGGCTTGCCGCCTGCGTCGCCATGGCGGCGGGTGCCGCAGCCGGTATCGTCACGGCGATGCTCAACGTGCGCTTCAAGATCCTCAATCTGCTCGCTTCGATCCTGACGATGATCGCGCTGTTCTCGGTGAACCTGCGCGTCATGGGCAAGCCGAATGTCGCGCTGATCAATGCCGACACGATGCTGTCGCCCTTCTACGGCCTGGGCCTACGCGATTTCTATGTCCGGCCGCTGTTCATCGGCGTGCTCGTGATCGTCGCCGTCATCGTCGTCTGGCGCTTCCTTGAGAGCGATGCCGGCCTTGCGATGCGCGCCACCGGCGCCAATGCCCGCATGGCCCGCGCCCAAGGCGTCGACACCAACCGCCAGATCTATCTCGGCATGGCGATCTCCAACGCGCTCGTCGCCTTCGGTGGCGCGCTCTTCGCCCAGACCAACGGCTTCGCCGACGTCACCTCGGGCGTCGGCACCATCGTCGTCGGCCTCGCGGCCGTCATCATCGGCGAGACGCTGCTCGGTGCTCGCGGCATCCTGATCGCGCTGATCGGCTGCGTGCTCGGTTCGATCCTCTACCGCATCGCCATCCAGCTGGCGCTGTCGACGGACATGCTGGGGCTGCAGGCTTCCGACCTCAATTTCGTCACCGCGGCGCTCGTCACCTTCGCCCTGGTCCTTCCCCGCCTGCGTCGTGGAGGTGCGGCATGATCAGCGTCAACAACATCCAGGTCATCTTCGGCAAGGGCACCCCGCTGCAGAAGCAGGCACTGAACGGCGTCAGCCTGACGATCGAACAGGGTTCCTTCGTCACCGTCATCGGCTCCAACGGTGCCGGCAAGTCGACGCTTCTCGGCGTGCTCGCCGGCGACGTGCTTCCGAGCGCCGGCCAGGTGATGATCGGCAAGACCGACGTCAGCCGCAAAGGCACCGCCGCCCGCGCTGGCCTCGTCGCGCGCGTCTTCCAGGATCCGCTGACCGGGAGCTGCGGCGCACTCTCGATCGAGGAAAACCTGGCGCTCGCCGCCAAGCGTGGCGAGGCACGCGGCCTCGCCGCCGCCCTCGGGCCGAAGCGTCGCGAGCATTTCCGCGAGCGCATCGCCGAGCTCAATCTCGGCCTCGAAAACCGCATGGGCGACCGCATGGATCTGCTGTCGGGTGGCCAGCGCCAAGCGGTTTCGCTGGTCATGGCGACGCTCGCAGGCTCCGAAGTGCTGCTGCTCGACGAGCATACGGCCGCGCTCGATCCGGGCATGGCCGAGTTCGTGATGAACCTCACGCAGAAGATCGTCTCCGAGCGCAAGCTGACGACGATGATGGTCACCCATTCGATGCGCCAGGCGCTCGACTACGGCCACCGCACCGTCATGCTCCACGGCGGCGAGATCGTGCTCGATGTTGCCGGCGACAGCCGCAAGGAACTGCAGGTCGAGGACCTCATCGCGATGTTCCGCCGCATCCGCGGCCAGACGCTCGACGACGACGCGCTGCTGATCGGCTGAGTACAGATGGCCACTTCAAAACAAGGCCCGGACATCCACGATGTCCGGGCTTTTTTGTCTATCGAGCCGTCGTCATGAAGATCTTCACCGCGAACACCGAGAAGACGCCGGCGAAGCTGAAGTCGAGCGCCCGCATCGCACCCTTGTTGCGCTGCAGCCAGGAGGCGAGCCAGTCGGCGGTGAAGACGACCAGCATGTTCACCGGCATTCCGATGGTGATGAAGAACAGGCCGAGGAACAGAAGCTTGCCGGTGACCGATGGATCGTCGGCGCTGACGAACTGCGGCAGAAAGGTCATGAAGAAGATGATCACCTTGGGGTTCAAGAGGTTCACCCAGAAGCCCGCCGAGATGTTGGCAAGAGCCTTGCCTTCCGTCACTTCTACCTTCTGCACCGAGATGCTGGAGCCGAAGCGGATCGCCTGGATCGCAAGCCACAGCAGATAGGCGGCGCCGCCGGTCTTGAGGATGGTAAAGGCGGTCGGCGAAGCGGTGATCAGCGCCGAGATGCCAAAGGCGACGAGAAGCGTGTGCACGACGATGCCGAAGCTGGTGCCGAGCACGACGAAGAGCGCTGCCCTCTTGCCCTGGGCAAGCGCGCGGCTGATCGAAAGCGTCATGTCCGGGCCGGGTGTGGCCGCCAGAAGCAGCGTTGCGGCCGCGAAGGTCAGGAGGGTCGGCAGGCTGGGAATGAAGTCCATCATCGTTTCCTCGGCGCGGGGGTCGCCTCCAGTAATCCCGCGCCTGCGCTTTTGCCAGCGGATTCGCTCCGTCGGGCGTTCTAGCGCTTGTATCGCCGCAGGTTCTGGCTAAAGTGCCGCAGATTTGCACGCGGCATCGCCGCCCTCCCCAAGACCAGACGGACGGAAACCATGGCATCGCATAAAGACGTGAAAAAGGTCGTTCTCGCCTATTCGGGCGGTCTCGACACCTCGATCATCCTGAAGTGGCTGCAGACCGAACTCGGCGCGGAAGTCGTCACCTTCACCGCCGACCTCGGCCAGGGCGAAGAACTCGAGCCGGCCCGCAAGAAGGCCGAGATGCTCGGCATCAAGGAGATCTACATCGAGGACGTCCGCGAGGAGTTCGTCAAGGATTTCGTCTTCCCGATGTTCCGCGCCAACGCCGTCTACGAAGGCGTCTACCTGCTCGGCACCTCGATCGCCCGCCCGCTGATCTCCAAGCACCTGATCGACATCGCCAAGAAGACCGGCGCCGACGCGATCGCCCATGGCGCCACCGGCAAGGGCAACGACCAGGTCCGCTTCGAGCTTTCGGCCTATGCTCTGAACCCCGATATCAAGATCATCGCCCCCTGGCGCGACTGGTCGTTCAAGAGCCGCACCGACCTGCTCGAATTCGCCGAGAAGCACCAGATTCCGGTTGCCAAGGACAAGAAGGGCGAAGCGCCGTTCTCCGTCGACGCCAACCTGCTGCACTCCTCGTCCGAGGGCAAGGTTCTCGAAGATCCGGCCCAGGAAGCACCGGAATACGTGCACATGCGCACGATCTCGCCGGAAGCAGCTCCCGACAAGGCAACCGTCATCAAGATCGGCTTCGAGCGTGGTGACGCCGTTTCGATCAACGGCGTGCGCCTGTCGCCGGCAAGCCTTCTTGCCAAGCTCAACGAATACGGCCGCGACAACGGCATCGGCCGTCTCGACCTCGTCGAGAACCGCTTCGTCGGCATGAAGTCGCGCGGCGTCTACGAGACCCCTGGCGGCACCATCCTGTTTTCCGCTCACCGCGCGATCGAGAGCATCACGCTCGACCGCGGCGCTGCTCACCTCAAGGACGAGCTGATGCCGCGCTACGCCGAACTGATCTACTACGGCTTCTGGTTCTCGCCGGAGCGCGAGATGCTGCAGGCGGCAATCGACAAGAGCCAGGAACATGTCGAAGGCGAAGTGACGCTGAAGCTCTACAAGGGCAACGTCATGGTCACCGGCCGTGAGAGCGACAAGTCGCTCTACTCCGACAAGCTGGTCACCTTCGAAGACGACCAGGGCGCCTACGACCAGAAGGACGCCGCCGGCTTCATCAAGCTCAACGCGCTGCGCCTGCGCACGCTCGCTGCGCGCAACCGCTAAGCCGATACCCATTGAAAAAAGAAGCCTCCGCGACCCCGTCGCGGAGGCTTTTTCGTGTCCTTACTCCGCCGCTTGCCGCAACGGTTCCTCGCGCTCGGCCAGCGCGACCAGCGGCCGTAACCGAACCGTGCGGCGATACCAGACATAGCTGAGAATGCAGACGAGGCCGAAGCTCGGAATGATCGTACCGAGCGCCAGCGCCGGAACACCGACCACGGCAGCCAGCGCGCCGCCGAGAAGCCCCGATCCCATCTGGATGAAGCCCATCATCGCCGAGGCCGTGCCGGCGATATGCGGAAAGGGCGCCATCGCCGCGGTCATCATATAGGGCATCACGAAGGCAATGCCGAAGGCATAGATACCGATCGGCAACATGACCGAAAGGAAGCTCGGCGAGAGCATGTGCATGGTGTAGGCGAGGATCAGGCTCGCCGCACCGATGAAGACGAGACCGGCCGGCACCAGAGCCTGCGGCGTGAAAACGCGCATCAGCAGGCGCACCACCACCGTACCTGAAAAGAACAGGCCCGACTGCATCAACATGCCGACGCCAAACTCGGTTGGTGTCAGGCCCACCTCGTTGATCAGCACGAAGGGAAGCATCGTCGCCCAGGCATAGAGCGCACCGACCGCGCCGCCGATAACGAGCGTCGAGGACATGAAGCGGCTGTCGCTGACCAATGTGCGATAGGCCGCGACGATCGGCTTCAAGTGCCCCTTGCTCGGGTCCGGCGTTACCGTCTCCGCCATGAAGAATTGCACCGTGATGCAGGCCATGGCAGCGAAGCCGACCATCAGGAAGAAGATCGACTGCCAGCCGAAGAGGCCGAGCGCCAGGCCGCCGAGCGTCGGTGAGACCGCAGGACCGAGTGCCAGCATCATGCCGATCATGTTCATGATGCGCGCCGCTTCGGTCCCGGTGAACTGGTCGCGCACGATCGCACGGGCCACCGTCATGCCGACGGAAGCGCCGATGCCCTGCACCAGGCGCCCGGCCAGAAGCACTGCGATCGAGGGCGCCAAGGCCGCCATCAGGCTGCCGACCAGATAGATTGCCATGAAGATCAACGTGGCACGGCGCCGACCGATGACATCGGAAAGCGTGCCCGACACAAGCTGGGCGAAGGCGAATCCAGCAAAGTAAAGCGACAGCGTCATCTTGATCGCCGCCTCGCTGGACGAGAAGGCGCGCACCAGTTCCGGCATGGCCGGGGTGTAGAGCGCCATGGAAACGGGCCCGAGCGCGACCAGGAAGGCGCCGATGATGCTCGTGCGCCGTTCGCTCATGCGACGCGTCATCGCAAGGCTCCGGCCCGGTCTTCGGATTTTTCCACCATCTCCTTGCCTGCAAGGCAGGGATCGAGCTGGCGCAGGTTGTCGCGCAGGATACGCAGGTTGGAACAGAGAAACGCGCGCGTTTCCTCGTCGAGTCCCGCCGTATAGGCGTTCATCATCTCCCGCAGCCCCGTCATCAGCTCGGAAAGCAGCGGGCCGGCCTTTTCTGTGATGACGACGTTCTTGGCGCGGCGGTCCGCAGGATCCGGAACACGCGCGACAAGCCCGGTCGCCTCCAGTCGGTCGAGATAGGCCGACAGCGTCATCGGCTCGATGCCCATGCGTGTGGCGATCTCGGCCTGCTTGATGCCTTCGGTGAGCGCCACCTGGATCAGCGTGCGCGCCTCGCCGGGCGTGATGCCCAGATCCATGGCATTGACCTTGCGGTCGAACGCCCCGCGCAACAGGCGCGAGACATCGGTCAGAAGCATTCCAATGGTTTCGGATTCGAGTTTGAATGGCATCAGCATCGTTCACAAATGATATAATAAGCTTTACTTACCATATCAATCGACGCCATTCAACGTACCAGTGGCTGTGGCTTAGCCCTCGAGCTCCTCGCGCAGCATTTCGAGTTCCAGCCATTCCTCTTCCATGCGGGCAAGATCCGCACGAAGTTTCTCCAGTTCCTGCGCGAGCTTCGCAAAAGCATTTGGATCTTTTGTGAAAAGATTGGGATCGGCCATCTTTTCTTCGCGCTTGGCGGCCTCGGCCTCCGCCTTGGCAATTTCCTTCGGCAGATTTTCAAGCGCGTATTTCTGCTTGTAGGAAAGCTTGCCCTTGGCCGCCTTCGGCGCTTCGGCGGCAGGCGCAGCTGCGTCAGCCTTGGCCTTTTCCGCCTTTTCGGCCCTGCGCTTCTCCTCGATCGCACCCTTGCGCTGCGTCATCATGTCGGAATAACCGCCGGCATATTCGATCCAGCGTCCGTCCGGTGCATCCGGGTTCGCCGGCGCGATCGTCGAGGTGACGGTGCGGTCGAGAAAGTCACGGTCGTGGCTGACGAGGATGACCGTTCCGGCAAAACCGGCGACAATCTCCTGCAGGAGGTCGAGCGTCTCGATATCGAGGTCGTTGGTCGGTTCGTCGAGGATCAGAAGGTTGGTCGCCCGCGCCAGGATACGCGCCAGCATCAGCCTTGCCCGCTCGCCGCCCGAGAGTTCGCGGATCGGCGTGCGCGCCTGCTCCGGCTGGAACAGGAAATCCTTCATGTAGCCGGTGACGTGGCGCTGCTCGCCATTGACGAGCAGGCTCTCGCCGCGCCCATCCGTCAGGTAGTGCGACAGCGTGTCGTCCAGATTGAGATCTTCGCGTTTCTGGTCGAGCGTCGCCATTTCGAGATTGGTGCCGAGCTTGACCGTGCCCGTATCCGGCTCGATCTGACCGGTCAGCATTTTCAGGAGCGTCGTCTTGCCGGCACCGTTCGGGCCGACGAGACCGATGCGGTCGCCGCGATGCACGCGGATCGAAAAGGGCGCAACGATGGTGCGGTCCCCATAGGCCTTGCTGATCTTCTCGGCCTCGATCACCAGCTTACCCGATTCCTTGGCGTCGGCGGCCGTCGCCTGCACCGTCCCTTGCGGCCCCTTGTGGCCGCGATAGACGGCCCGCATGTTCTGCAGCTCACCGAGGCGGCGCATGTTGCGCTTGCGCCGGGCCGTCACGCCGTAGCGTAGCCAGTGCTCCTCACGCTCGATCGCCTTACCGAGCTTGTGCTGTTCCAGCTCTTCGGCCTCAAGCACCTCGTCGCGCCACGCCTCGAAATGGCCAAAACCGCGATCGAGCCGGCGCGACTGGACGCGATCGAGCCACACGGTGGCGGTCGACACCTTCTCGAGGAAGCGCCGGTCGTGCGAGATCAAGACGAGCGCCGAGCGGCTGCGGGTCAGTTCGTCTTCCAGCCATTCGATCGTCGGCAGATCGAGATGGTTGGTCGGCTCGTCGAGCAGCAGGATATCCGGCTCCGGCGCCATGACGCGGGCGAGCGCTGCCCTGCGCGCCTCGCCGCCCGAGAGCTGCTTCGGATCCTCGTCGCCTGTCAGCCCCAGGTGCTGCAGCAGATAGGCGACGCGATACGGGTCGTCGCTCGGCCCCAGGCCCGCCTCGGCATAGGCCTGCACCGTGTCGTAGCCGTCGAAATCCGGCGCCTGGTGCAGATAGCGGATGGTCGCCGACGGATGACGGAACACCTCGCCCGACTGCGCCTCTGCAAGCCCGGCGGCGATCTTCATCAGCGTCGACTTGCCCGAGCCGTTGCGCCCGACCAGGCAGATGCGGTCACCCGGCTCCACTTGCAGGTTCGCGCCGGCCAGAAGCGGCGTGCCGCCAAAGGTAAGGAAGATATCGTCGAGTTTCAGAATGGGAGGCGCCAAGGCTCAGGCTCCGGAAAGATCATAAGGGCGGGCAAGCACGATGGCGCGACCGCTCTTGAGAGTGAAGCGAAGGGGACCCTCCGCAACGTTGGAAACGGTTCGGGACGAGCCGAACGGCAGGGTGAAATCGTCGAGCGGATAGCGCGCATTGACGATCGAAAGGCCGGTAAGTTCGGTCAGACCTAGCACCGAGAAGAGGCAACCCTTCGGCAGGTCGAGCTCGAGCGGACCGGCAAGCAGCGGATAGGCCTCTTCCTCGCCCGAGGTCATCAGCACCGGAAGCCCACGCTCGGCAAGGGCGACAGCATGCAGCAGATGCATGAAGGCGTGGTCGCTGCGGGTGCCGCCGAGCGCGCCCGCGAAAATCAGCCGATCGGCGCCGCGCGATAGCGCTGCCTCAACCGCGATCTCGCCATCCGTCGCCGCCTTTGCCGCCGGATAGGGCTCGCGTGGAACGGAGGCGAACTCGGAAAGCAACGCGTCTTCGGTCGAATCGAAATCGCCGACCCAGACATCGGGTACGACGCCGAGCAAACGGGCATGGCGCATGCCGCCGTCAGCTGCAACGAAGCGGCTTCCGCTCAGCTGTCGTGTCAGCCGGTCGGTCAGCGAAAGGGCGCCGCCAAGCAGAATGGTGAAGGTCGATCGAGCCATGGCAAAGCCCATAGCGCAAAGGACCGCGGAAGGAAAACGAAGAAAACCGTTGGACGACCGGTTCTCGAAATTTTGCTGAAGCCGTCAGTGCCCTTCCGGCACCGGATCTGGAAACAGCATGCCGGCATAGATGCCCGGGGTCGAATCCGGAATCTCGAACGCACCGGCTACCCGCTCGTAGAACTTCGCCGGTCCGACGCCGCCGATGACTGCATAGCCATAGCCGGCCTCGCGCATCGCCGTCAGGCTGGCGATCAGCAGCGCCTCGCCAATCCCCTGGCCGCGCATGCCTTCATCGACGCCAGTCGGACCGAAGAAGCCGAGCGCGGTCACGTCGTGGCAGGCAAAGCCGACGATCTTTTCCTCGTGCACCGCGACATGCATGCGCGTCGGGGTGGAAGAGAAGGCCGCTTCCGCCTCGCCCGCCCAGCCGGCACCAAAGGTCTTCTCGATCCAGGAGACGACCAGGCGGCGCTCCGGCGCCATGGCACGGCGAATGCTGATACCCGCTCCAAGCCTCGACTGAGGCTGAGACGGCAGGGCGTAAAGTCGAACGAGCATATCTGGCATGGCGTTTCCTCCTCGCTGCAGTGGTGTAGCGCAGTTGGCGGCTTACGCAAATACGAGCCAATGCCCCGCTCCAAGGCGCCACTTTCGGCTCCCCCCAAACATCGCTTGCCATGGAACCAACGTGGCGGTAAATCTTTTGCCGCTCTAACGGGGTGCCTCCCGACCGCATAGCGGCCGGAGGCTGAGAGGCGTGCAACGCCAACCCGCGGAACCTGATCCGGCTCATACCGGCGGAGGGATTAGACGCGATCGGATCGATACGCCCTTTTCCCATGCAACAACGAACTTTGGGAGAGGTGCCTGCCATGTCCAATTTATCGCAACACAAACTGTTTAGCCGGCTAGCTCTGGCTGCTACCGCAAGTCTCGTCTTCGCCCACCATGCAACGGCAGCCGACAAGACGCTGACGGTCTATACCTATGAGAGCTTCATCACCGAATGGGGCCCGGGCGCCAAGGTGGCGGAAGCCTTCGAAAAGACCTGCGAGTGCAAGGTCAATTATGTCGGCGTCGCCGATGGTGTCGAATTGCTCACCCGCCTGAAGCTCGAAGGCGACGCCTCGAAGGCCGACATCGTGCTCGGCCTCGATACCAACCTCGTGGCGGAAGCCAAGGCGACCGGCTTCTTCGCGCCGCACGGCGTCGATGCCAAGGAGCTGAAGGTTCCGGGCGGCTTCTCCGACGATACCTTCCTTCCCTATGATTACGGCCACTTCGCCGTCGTCTACGATACCGAAACGTTGAAGACGCCACCGAAGAGTCTGAAGGAGCTCGTCGAAGGCGACCCGTCACAGAAGATCGTCATCGAGGACCCGCGCACCTCGACGCCGGGCCTCGGCCTGCTGCTCTGGGTCAAGGCCGTCTATGGCGACGAGGCCGGCGCTGCCTGGGCTAAGCTCAAGGACCGCGTTCTGACCGTCACTCCCGGCTGGTCGGAAGCGTACGGCCTCTTCACCAAGGGCGAAGCACCGATGGTGCTCTCCTACACCACCTCGCCGGCCTATCACATGGTCGCGGAAAACAACGAGCGCTACCAGGCGGCGGCCTTCTCCGAAGGCCACTACATCCAGATCGAAGTCGCCGGCATGACCAAGCATGCCAAGGAGCCGGACCTGGCAAAACAGTTCCTGAGCTTCATGACCGGGCCGGAGTTCCAGTCGATCATCCCGACGACCAACTGGATGATGCCGGTCGGCGTCACCAGCGAGCCGCTGCCGGATGCCTTCAACAAGCTGGTCAATCCGGAGAAGACCTTCCTGCTGCCGTCGGAAGAAGTCGCGAAGAACCGCAAGGCCTGGATCGACGAATGGCTTGCCGCCATGAGCAAGAGCTGAGGCCGGATTGTTCGCACTGCGCGAAAACCGCATGACTGTTGTCGCCGGGGCGCTCTGCCTCGGCGCCTTCCTGCTCTTCGTCGGCCTGGCGATCGCAGCCTTGCTCGCCCAGACCGCCGGCACGAACGAAGGCAACCTGTTCGACGCCTATATCTGGCGCGTCACCCGCTTCACGCTGCTGCAGGCAACCCTCTCGACGCTGCTGTCGGTGCTGTTCGCCATTCCCGTGGCGCGGGCACTGGCGCGGCGGCCTCGGTTCTTCGGTCGCATCTGGCTGTTGCGGCTGATGGCGCTGCCGCTCGGCCTGCCCGTTCTCGTCGGCGCGCTCGGTCTGATCGAGATCTGGGGACGCCAGGGCTTCCTCAACTCCGGCCTGCGCTGGCTCGGCCTCGAGCAGCCGATCAGCATCTATGGCCTGTTCGGCATCCTGCTCGCGCATGTCTTCTTCAACATGCCACTGGCAGCACGCCTGTTCCTGGCCGGGCTTGAACGCATTCCCGCCGAATACTGGCGTAGCGCCGCCAATCTCGGCATGCCGTCCCGCGCGCTTTTCCGCTTCATCGAATGGCCTGTCCTGCGTGGCTTGCTGCCGGGCGCGGCCGGCCTCGTCTTCATGCTCTGCGCCACCAGCTTCACGCTCGTGCTGACGCTTGGCGGCGGTCCCGCGGCCAGCACCATCGAGGTCGCGATCTACCAGGCCCTGCGCTTCGACTTCGACCCGCCGCGCGCGATCGCGCTATCCGGCCTGCAGATCGCCATGACCGGCGCACTGCTCCTCATTCTGCGGCGTCTGGCAACGGAGCCGGAAGAGGGCATGACCGGCGGTCGCACGGTTCGCCGCTTCGATGGCGCAAGGCCCGTCGCACGGCTTAACGATAGCGCCTGGATCATTCTCGCATTGCTCTTCCTCATTGCCCCGCTGATCGCGGTCGTCGTCTCGGGCCTGCAGGCCGATCTCCTCAAGCTTGCGCGCGATCCTAACGTGCATCGGGCACTGGTGACGAGCGCTTCGATCGCGCTTGCCTCGGCGCTCGCCTCCGTCGCCGTGGCTGCCGTGATGATTCGTGCTGCGGCCACGGTTACCGCCCCACGCCATACAGGCGCGTTGGCACGCGGCTTTGCCGGTACGATCGGCGCCAGCACCTCGCTGATCCTGCTGGTGCCGCCAGTTGTGCTCGGCGCCGGCTGGTTCCTGCTCCTCCGCCCCTTCGGCGATGTCGCGCGCTTTGCGCCTGTCATCGTCGTGGCGATCAATGCCCTGATGGCCCTTCCCTTCGTCCACCGGATCCTCGCGCCGGCCATGGCCACGCACGCGGCGCGCTCCGAACGGCTGACGGCAAGCCTTGGCATCCGCGGCTTTCATCGCCTGCGATGGATCGATCTTCCCGCCCTTCGCAAACCATTGCTGATGGCGCTCTCCTTTGCCATGGCGCTATCGCTCGGCGATCTCGGCGCGGTGGCCCTCTTCGGCTCCCAGGACATGGTGACGCTTCCCTGGCTGCTCTATAGCCGCATGGGCAGCTACCGCACCGCCGATGCGGCCGGCCTCGCCCTCTTCCTCGGGCTTCTCTGCCTGATCTTCACCATTCTCGGTACGGCGAATGACAGCCGGCGGGAAGGACGCACCGCATGACCGACCCCACCGCCGCCATCGAACTGCGCCATGTCGAGGTTCGTTTCGAAACGGCCGCGCTGCACTTCGATTGCACCATCGCCACCGGCGGCATCGTCGCCGTTGCCGGCGCCTCCGGTTCCGGCAAGTCGACGCTCTTCCACCTGATCGCAGGCTTTGAAGACCCTGACCGCGGCGAGATCCGCATCCTGGGCGAAGAGGCTGCCAGCAAGCCGCCCTCGGAACGGCCGATCTCCATGATCTTCCAGGACAACAATCTCTTCGCCCATCTCGATATCGCGACCAATGTCGGTCTGGGCATCAACCCGGCGCTTGCCCTGACGGACGAAGATCGAACGACGATTGAGGACGCACTTCGGCGCGTTGGGCTTGAAGGCTTCACACGCCGGCTGCCGCCCACGCTTTCCGGCGGCGAGCGCCAGCGTGTCGCACTCGCCCGCGCGCTCGTGCGGCATCGCCCTCTGCTGCTGCTGGACGAACCTTTCGCCGCACTCGACCCCGGCATGCGCGCCGGCATGCGCACGCTGCTCAGCGAGTTGCATGCGGAAGAAGGCAACACCATCCTGATGATCACACACCATCCCGAAGACGTGAAGGCGCTGGCCGATAGCGTGCTTTTTCTCGACCAGGGGCGTATCATTGCACACGATACACTCGACCGCTTCCTGGAGCGGCGTGACAATGCGGCGATCGACCGCTTTCTTGGCAACGCCTGAAGGGGGGCCTGGTTTCTCGTCGGCCCCAGCCGATTGCCACAATTTGACCGCGGCGCCATGCGACGCGCGAATTATCCGGCGAAGGCGTGAATATTCGCGCACCCGTTGCCGTGATACCACGGGGCAACTATTTCTACCGAGACAAACTAGGCAGGTGGCGCTGAAATCAGATACAGCAAGACCAGGGCTGAACAGTCGCGGCGAAGCAACGCTGCCGGACTGAAAAAGTAGGACTTTCAACGCTGTCGCTCCATCGACCCGCCGTATGCGGGCGGAGCGGCAGACGGGAAACGGGCTGAGGCATGGAGAGGCATACAGTCACACACGACCGGTTCCCGCCGAAGCGCGGACGGCTGCGTGCACGCGTCGTGGTTGCATTGCTTGCGACCACGCTTCTCTCCGCATGCCAGTCTGTGATCGAGCAATCCTACGAGCCGACGGTTTCGCCCTCGTCCAATCCGCAGATTGTCGACGAGGTCCAGAAGAACGATCCCCGCGCCAAGATGGGCGCACGTGAACATCCGCGCATCGTTGCGAGCTATGGCGGCGAATACAAGGATGCAAAGACGGAACGGCTGGTCGCCCGCATCGCCGGCGCGCTGACCGCCGTTTCGGAAAACCCGCAGCAGTCCTATCGCATCACCATCTTGAATTCGCCGGCAATCAACGCCTTTGCGCTGCCGGGTGGATATCTCTACGTGACCCGCGGCCTGCTCGCTCTTGCCAACGATGCTTCCGAGGTTGCCGCCGTCCTCTCGCACGAGATGGCGCACGTCACCGCCAACCATGGCATCGAGCGCCAGCAGCGCGAAGAAGCGGAAGTCATCGCCAGCCGCGTGGTCTCCGAAGTGCTGTCCTCCGATCTCGCCGGCAAGCAGGCGCTCGCCCGCGGCAAGCTGAGGCTCGCAGCCTTCTCGCGCAACCAGGAACTCCAGGCCGACGTCATCGGCGTACGCATGCTCGGCGAGGCCGGCTACGATCCCTACGCGGCCGCACGCTTCCTGGATTCGATGGCCGCCTATAGCCGCTTTACCGCCGTCGACCCGGAATCCGACCAGAGCCTCGACTTCCTGTCGAGCCATCCTAACGCGCCGCAGCGCGTCGATCTCGCACGCCGCCACGCCCGTGCCTTCGGGCCGGAAGGCACCAGCGGCGATCGCGGTCGCGACTATTACCTTGCCGGCATCGACGGCCTGCTCTACGGCGACAGCCCGCAGGAAGGCTATGTCCGCGGCCAGACCTTCCTGCATGGCCAGCTCGGCATCCGCTTCGACGTCCCGACCGGCTTCCAGATCGACAACAAGGCGGAAGCGGTTCTGGCGACGGGACCCGGCGATATCGCCGTGCGTTTCGACGGCGTGGCGGACACCGGAGGGCGCAGCCTGACGGACTACATCGCCAGCGGCTGGGTCACCGGCCTGCAGCCAGACACGATCAGACCGATCAGCGTCAACGGTCTCGAAGCCGCGACCGCACGCGCGTCCGCAGATCGCTGGGACTTCGACGTCACGGTCATCCGGATCGATAGCCGCATCTACCGCTTCCTGACCGCGGTTCCCAAGGGTTCGAATGCGCTGGAGCCGACCGCGAACCAGCTGCGCAGCTCGTTCCGTCGCATGACGCAGGGAGAGGCCCAGTCCTTGAAGCCACTGCGCATCCGCGTCGTGACGGTAAGACCTGGCGAAACGATCGCGACGCTTTCCGCCCGCATGATGGGCACGGATCGCAAGCTCGACCTGTTCCGGGTGATCAACGCGATGCAGGTCACCTCGACGGTGAAGCCGGGCGACAAGGTCAAGATCGTTTCTGAATAAGCAAGTGGTCGTGAGAGTAGGCGAGGCGGCCTCACAACGGGCCACCGCGTGCGCCGAGTCTGTGCAGGGCCGCGCCCCGCGAACGCATCACAGGCCGATTTGCGGCGAGGTAGGACGCTATCACTCATGCCGCGCAGGAATGCGGGCGGCTCGCGTTGCGACACGTGAGCAATCAAATAGGAAAAGCGCGGGTTGCGACGGAAAGATCGCGACGCGCTTTAGTGGATACCGGCGGTCAGGGCAGGCGCCTTGGTCGCAAGTGCTGCCCTCAGCTTTTCGAGTGCCCGGGTTTCGATCTGCCGCACCCGTTCCTTGGAAATGCCAAGATCGAGGCCGAGCTCTTCGAGCGTCGCACCATCCTCTGACAGTCGCCGTGCGCGGATGATCCGCATTTCCCTTTCGGTCAAGGCACCCAACGCATCGCGTAGCCACACGCGGGCACGCTCTCCGTCGATCATGTCGCTGACCTGTTCATCCGGCAGCGGCGCATCGCTGGCGAGGAAATCCAGCCGCTCGCCGCCGTCGGAATCGGCGCCGCCGACGGGCGCTTGCAACGAGGTGTCGCTACCGGAAAGCCGGGCATCCATAGTCTGCACATCGGCAATGCTCACACCCAGGGCCGCCGCGATCTCTTCATGCATCGCCTGCGATGTAAGCTGCCGGTCGCCCTGGGCCAGACGCGCGCGCAAGCGCCGCAGATTGAAGAACAGGGCCTTCTGGGCCGAACTCGTTCCGCCCCGCACGATCGACCAATTGCGCAGCACATAGTCCTGCATCGATGCCCGGATCCACCAGGTCGCGTAGGTCGAGAAACGCACTTCGCGGCTCGGCTCGAAGCGGGCGGCCGCTTCCAGCAAGCCGATATGACCTTCCTGGACCAGGTCGCCCATCGGCAGGCCGAAGTTGCGGAATTTCGCGGCCATCGAAATCACCAGCCGCATGTGCGACATGGCGATCTTGTTGCGGGCTTCCTGATCATGGTCGTTTCGCCACGCCTGTGCCAGCGCGTGCTCCTCGTCGCGCTCAAGATAGGGCGCTTCCATTGCGATCTTGATCATCCGCCGGTCTGCAGTGAGAGTCTTCATCGATCACTCCGTGACTGGCGCCGGGCGCCATTGCGCGTGAAGTCCAAAAGGCCAGACGGATGAGGCGTCCGGCAGCAGGGGCGTCTCGCGCCGCGACGTCGAAACTTGAAGAAACGACGCGGCGCCCTAACTTCCAAGTCACGAACCTGAACGGTGATGGATCACAGAACCAAGATCGCCCGGCGCGAAAGCGGCGCATTTCTGCCGGCTAATATAAATGCGCGTTGGCGCGAAAGGTTCCATTCGGTCAAAGAAAAAGCCCGGCACGACGGCCGGGCTTTTTGCAGGTACTGATTTCGGGCGAAACGCGCTTAAGCGGCTTCGTCCTGGGCGTCGTCTTCTTCGATCGACTTGCCACGCTTCGGACCCTTGCTGAGGTTAGCCTCGACGAGGCGAACGGCTTCGGTCTCCGACATCTTGTTGACGGCAGCGATTTCGCGCGCCATGCGGTCGAGGGCAGCTTCATAGAGCTGGCGTTCGGAATAGGACTGTTCCGGCTGGTTTTCGGCGCGATAGAGATCGCGGACGACCTCAGCGATGGAAATCAGGTCGCCGGAATTGATCTTGGCATCGTATTCCTGGGCGCGGCGCGACCACATGGTGCGCTTCACGCGAGCCTTGCCCTGCACAACCTTCAACGCGCGATCGACGAAATCGGTTTCGGACAGCTTACGCATGCCAATGCTGACAGCCTTGGCTACCGGCACCTTCAGACGCATCTTGTCCTTCTCGAAATCGATGACAAAAAGCTCAAGCTTCATGCCGGCGACTTCCTGCTCTTCGATCGCGACGATCTGGCCAACACCGTGGGCCGGATAGACGATCGATTCACCGGTCTTGAAGCCCTGGCGTGTCGAAGATTTTTTCTGCTGGGTCGTCATTCGTTTCAAAAACTCCCTGTTTCGCACCCGGCCATTCTGGCCGGGGCCGGGTCAGTGAGGCCCGGGATAGACGGGGATACCGCCGGGTGGGTACATCCTGGTCCGTCCAAGGAACGCAAACAGCCTCATGAAATGCGGTCACAACAGAGCAAAGCCATGTTGCGTAAAGAGGGAGACCGCGTTTTGGAGATCGTTTGCTTTCGTGATGGTTTTCGGGCGCGCAAAAACACCCTCTGTGGATCAGTAGAAGGAACCTATCACAAAAAAGTGCCGAAATCAATAATTTGCTGCATGGCAGCCATCAAGCCACCATTCTCGCAACTGCGAGCGCAGTGCGTGTTTTCCCCAGGTTTGGCGCACGGGGCCGCTCTCGCTTCGTCAGCCTCGACGAACGATTAAAATCGCTCGTCTCAGTCGCCCTGACCCGGCTCGGCCGAGAAGAACTTGTCGTATTTGCCTTCGACGCCGTCCATCTCCTTGGCTTCCGGCATCGGGTCGCGCTTGACCGTGATGTTCGGCCACTTGCTGGCAAAATCAGCGTTCAATTTCAACCACATATCAAGGCCCGGCTCGGTGTCCGGCTTGATCGCCTCGGCAGGACATTCCGGCTCGCAAACGCCACAGTCGATGCACTCGTCGGGATGAATGACGAGGAAATTCTCACCCTCATAGAAGCAATCCACGGGGCAAACTTCGACACAGTCGGTATATTTGCAGCGAATGCAATTGTCGGTCACGACATACGTCATGAGGTACTCCAGCCAATGCTCACGTTTGATGGCAGACGGCAATCAATGGTGATGCTCGTCGTCCGCGCATGCTAGGAATGTCCGGCGCGCATAGCTGCCGAAGCAAACCCGATGCACCCTACGTGGGTCTGTCAGGTAAAGGCTTTATGGGCCCTTTGCAAGAATATTCAATGCGCGAAACGCCGCGTCAAAGGCAGAGTTTTCTAAAGCATGTCGCGCAAAAGTGCGCCGTGGTTTTTGCGGTGCGATCTGCGAAAAATCAGAACGTGAAGCGCAGGGAGCGGGTCTGAAAGATCGCGACGGACGTCAATCGTCGCGTGGATCGAAATCGGGTTTCAGCCGATCGGTTTCCCGCCGCTCCTTCTTCGTCGGACGCCCCGCCCCTCGGTCGCGCGTAGCGAGATCGAAAGCCGAGAGTTTCTCCTTCGGCTGCTCGGGCGTGAGATCGTCGTAAAGAAGCCGCGCTTCCTCGTAAGGGCCGCGCCGTTCCCCCGGCGCAAGAACGCGCACGATCAGATTGCGCCGGTCGAGAGCGAGCTCGAGCATATCGCCCGCCTTGACCTGAAACGACGACTGCGTCACGCGTTGGTCGTTGACGGCCACGCGGCCATCCTCGATCGCCTTTTGCGCAAGCGATCGAGATTTGATCAGCCGCGTAAAAAACAGCCACTTGTCGAGACGCTGGCGCGATGCCGGGTTGGACGCGGGCTGTTTTTCCATGACCTGCCTTACTTCTTCATCTGCTCCTTGAGCGCAGCGAGCTTGGCGAAGGGCGAATCCGGATCCACCGGCTTCTCGCGACGCGGCGGACGCGCCTCGAACTTGCCCTGGCCCGGCTTGCCACCGCGGTCGTGGCGATCATGACGGTCGCCGCGGTCCTGGCGTGGTCCGCCTTCCGACTTGCCGCCTTCATGACGCTTGCCGCGCGCCGGCTGGCCGCTCTTGCGCCCGCCTTCACGTCCTTCGCCCTGACCCTGGCCTTGACCGTGCCCGTGGCGCTGACCGCCGCGACGCTGGTCGCCCTGGTGGCGGCCGCCGCCCTGGCGCTGGTTGTCCTGGCGGGTGCCCGGACGCCAGAGCAGAACCGGCTTGGCTTCAACCGGTTCCCCGGTCTCGGTGAGTTGACCTTCGGCAGGATGCGCCTCGCTCGTAGCGACTTCGCCTTCAGCCGTTTCAGCCTCGGCGGCAGGTGCCTCTACGGCAGCAGCCTCGACTTCAACCGCGCTGTCACCAGCGTCAGCATCATCGACGACGGCGACCGGCTCGGAAGCGGCAGCCGTTGCAGCCGGTGCACCGTCATGGCTGGCGAGGAAGGCCGCAGCCTCCTCGGCCTTGACGCTGTCGGCGCGATAGCCGAGGCCCTTCAGAATCTCTTCCATATCGTCGGGCGTCGCGCCGAGGATTGAGAGCATCGACGTGGTCGCAGTGAAGCGGCGGCCGTCATAGGCACCTTCCGGACGCGGCTGCGCGCCGGGCTTCCACTGCAGCAACGGCCGGATGAGATCGGCCAGGCGCTCAAGGATGTCGATGCGGACGGCGCGCTTTCCGAGGAAACGGAAACCGGCGAGCTTGTAGAAGGTCCGCTCGAAGGACGGATCGGTGACGACGGACGTGCGACCCGCGGCGAGCATCGGGATGAGGTCGCCGTAGCCCGGCTTGTCGAGGCCGTCGTTCTTCAGTGCCCAGAGCAGCGTGATGAGCTCGGCCGGAGCCGGCTTGAGGAGCGCCGGAAGGAAGATGTGGTAGGCGCCGAAGCGAACGCCGTACTTGCGGATCGAAGCGCGACCGTCCTGGTCCAGCGACTTGACGTCATCGGCGACATCGCGGCGGAAGAGCACGCCGAGGTTTTCGACGAGCTGGAACGCGAGGCCCTTGGCCAGGCCCTCGAGATCCTCTGCACGCGAAATATCGTCGAGCGGCTTCAGCACCGTACCGATGTGATGGTTCACGAAACGCTCGATGCGCGCCAGGACGTGCTCGCGGGCATTCGCCTGGAGCTGATCGTCGGCAAGCAGGATGACGCGCGGGCGCATGACGTGGTCGCTCGCCGCGAGACGGGCGACGGGGTCGCCGAGCCAGCGCACCAGGCCGTCCGACGAAAGCGCCAGGTCGTTGTTGCCCGAGGCGTGCAGACGCGCAGCCCGCGCCTCGAACTCGAGTGCCAGCGCCTTCTGGGCAGCCCCCTGCACGGCCTTGGCATCCGGGCCGTCTCCGCCGGTCGCCAGCGTAAACCGGAAACCGGTTAGTTGTCCTACGTGGTGTCCTTCGACGAAGACATCACCATTCACACTGATTTCAGCTTCCAGCATAGCATTCTCTCTCAGGCGCTTCATGAGCACAGATGTCCTGCGATCAACAAAGCGTTTCGTCAACCGTTCATGTAGTGCGTCGGATAATCGATCTTCAATTTCCCGCGTCTTTTCTTGCCAGTGTGTCGGATCGGCCAGCCATCCCGGTCGGTTCGACACATAGGTCCAGGTTCTGATCTGCGCGATTCGCGCCGAAAGTGTGTCGATCTCGCCGTCGGTATGATCGGCGCGCCGGACCTGTTCGGCCATGAAATCTTCGTTCACCGCCCCCCGGCGAACGAGATCTGCGTAGATCGTCGAGATCAGATCGGCGTGCTGGGCGGGCGTGATGCGCCGATAGTCCGGCAGCGCGCAGGCTTCCCATAGTTTTTCCACGCGCTCGGCATTGGTCGTGATATCGACGACCTCCGGGTAGCGGGTCAAATGTTCGAACGCCTGCTGGTCTACCGCAGGTAGCGCCCGGGCAAGGCCGGGAACCGTCGGCGCTGCTTCGAGGCTCTTCTTCAGGGCGGGAAGCGAAGAGTAGTCGAACGCCTTCGAGCGCCACTGCAGCACCTTCACCGGATCGAACTCGTGCGCCTCGATGCGATGGACCAGCTCGTTGTCGAAAGGATCGACGCGACCCGTCACCCCGAACGTGCCATCACGCAAGTGCCGACCGGCACGGCCGGCGATCTGCGCAAGCTCGGCCGGATTCAAATTGCGGAACTGGTATCCGTCGAATTTGCGGTCCTGTGCGAAGGCGACATGATCGACGTCGAGGTTGAGCCCCATGCCGATCGCGTCGGTCGCGACCAGGTATTCGACATCGCCTTCCTGATAGAGCGCCACCTGGGCATTGCGCGTGCGTGGCGAAAGCGCGCCGAGAACCACCGCGGCACCGCCGCGCTGACGGCGGATCAGCTCGGCGATCGCATAGACCTCGTCGGCCGAGAAGGCGACGATCGCCGAGCGATGCGGCAGGCGGGTGATTTTCTTCGAGCCGGCATAGAGAAGCTGCGACATGCGCGGCCGCTCGACGACAGTGATGCCGGGCAGCAGCTGCTCGAGGATCGGCCGCATCGTTCCGGCGCCCAGGAGCAGCGTCTCGCCGCGTCCTCGCAGATGCAGGATCCGATCGGTGAAGATGTGGCCGCGCTCGAGGTCGCCAGCAAGCTGCACCTCGTCGATTGCGACGAAGGACGCCGTGGTCTCGCGCGGCATCGCTTCGACGGTGCAGACCGAAAAGCGGGCGCGATGTGGCGTGATCTTTTCCTCGCCCGTGATCAGCGCGACATTGTGGTGGCCGACCCTCTCGACAAGGCGCGTATAGACCTCGCGCGCCAAGAGGCGCAGCGGCAGGCCTATGACGCCGCTCTCATGCGCGATCATGCGCTCGATCGCGTAGTGCGTCTTGCCGGTATTGGTTGGCCCGAGCACCGCGGTTACGCCGCGGCCGCTCAGGATCATGGGGTGAACGGACACGTCATCGATCCCGGGCATTCAGAAATTACGGCAGCGCCTTTTCACGCTGGCGGCAAACACATGCCCACGCACCGAGCCAAACGCAAGGGGCGCCGACAACTAAAACCATCGTTCTATGCTCTCAGCCCATTGCACCACCTGTTGTGGTTGGCGCAATCGAGAATCGGAACAGCCATGGAACGAATCGGCGACGAATCGAAGACTCATCGCGATTCACTGTATGTTCACGACTACATATAGATTTCAACACCCAACGTTGCACCACATGCTGAATCTGGTGCTGATTCCACGCCATGAGGCTCACGACTCGCCTCAATCCGGGCTGCGCCATTGCCAGACAGGTCCAAGGATTCCGAATCCAAGACTCTGGAAAGCCTGGAAAATTTTTCACGAAATTCGTCGGAGATTCACCGGATGAGGAGAATGAGAATCGCGCTCCGCTTCCTCGACCAGTGCGAGCGTATCTGACGGCGACTCGTGATCCGCGCATTATTCCGCTTTTGTTCTCCACAAGATATAGTGCTTGCGCCGTGCGCCCACAACACGATCGAGGGCGCAACTTCGCGATTCAAGCCCTCGGGAGAACGGCGCCTGCTTCCTCCACTCCTCATAAGAGCGGCGCCCCGAAGGGCGCCGCTTGAAAAACGCTTGAGAGACCGGAAGGTCAGACGACAAACTGTCCGCCATTCGCCGAAATCGTCGAGCCGGTGATGAAGCCGGCATCGTCGGAGGCCAGGAACACCACGCAGCGGGCGATTTCTTCCGGTTCGCCGAGGCGACCGACGGGGATCTGCGGAATGATCCGCTCGTTCAGCACCTTCTCCGGCACCGCCCGCACCATTTCCGTGCCGATATAGCCCGGGCAGATGGCGTTGACGGTGATGCCCTTGGCGGCCCCTTCCTGGGCGAGCGACTTCGTGAAGCCGAGATCGCCAGCCTTGGCGGCCGAATAGTTGGCCTGGCCCATCTGGCCCTTCTGGCCGTTGATCGACGAGATGTTGATGACGCGGCCGAAACCGCGGTCGCGCATGGCGGACCAGAGCGGGTGCGTCATGTTGAAGAGACCGGTAAGGTTGGTGCCGATCACCTCGCCCCATTGCTCGGGCGTCATCTTGTGGAACATCGCGTCGCGGGTGATGCCCGCATTGTTGACCAGCACCTCGACCGGGCCGAGATCGGCCTCGACCTTGGCGATCCCCTCGGCGCAGGCCTGATAACTGGAAACGTCCCACTTGTAGACCGGGATGCCGGTTTCTTGCTTGAAGGCCTGGGCCTTCTCGTCATTGCCGGCATAGTTGGCAGCCACCTTGTAGCCGGCATTCTTGAGTGCGATGGAAATTGCAGCGCCAATGCCGCGCGACCCACCCGTGACCAATGCTACCCTGCTCATGCACGCCTCCCACTTGATCAGTTCAGTTTCTCAAAGGCCTTCTTCATCAGCTTTTCGCCGATCTGTTGCCCGTAGAGCCCGGCGGCCGCCTGAAACTGCGGCGTCGCGAGCATAGGCATTCCCACCTCGCACTTGGTGAGCGCGAGTTCCATCATCAGTGTACTGAGTTGTTCCAGCGACGCCTTCAGCGCACCACTGTCATCGTTCAAGGCGGCAACCATCACGTCCTTGAACACGCCCTCCTCGTCAGAAGTCGTATGTTCCAGCATGCACTGAACCAACCGCGCCTCGTCGAGAGGCGCGGGATTGGCATGTGCAGAAACGATCGGCGAACCGGCCAGCAAGAGGGAAAACGGAACCCACCTGGCGCTGTTCATGCCGCCAAACCGACTAGAGCCGTTCGACGCACATGGCGACGCCCATACCGCCGCCGATGCAGAGCGTTGCAAGCCCCTTGGAAACGCCACGGCGCTTCATTTCGAAGAGCAGCGTGTTGAGCACGCGGGCGCCGGACGCACCGATCGGATGGCCGATGGCGATCGCGCCGCCGTTGACGTTGACGATCGACGGATCCCAGCCGAGGTCCTTGTTGACCGCGCAGGCCTGGGCGGCGAAGGCCTCGTTGGCCTCGACCAGCTCGACATCGCCGATCGCCCAGCCGGCTTTAGCCAGCGCCTTGCGCGAAGCCGGGATCGGGCCGGTGCCCATGACCTGCGGATCGACGCCGGCCGTTGCCCAGGAAACGATGCGGGCAAGCGGCTGGATGCCGCGCTTGGAAGCCTGCGCTTCGGTCATCAGAAGCGTGGCAGCGGCGCCGTCATTGAGGCCGGAGGCGTTGCCCGCGGTGACCGTGCCTTCCTTGTCGAACGCCGGACGAAGTTTCGTCATCTGGTCGAGCGTTGCACCGTGGCGGATGTATTCGTCCTGGTCGACGGTGACGTCGCCCTTGCGGCCCTTGACGATGAACGGAATGATCTCGTCGGCAAAGCGCCCGGCCTTCTGGGCGGCTTCTGCCTTGTTCTGTGAAGCGAGCGCAAAGGTGTCCTGCTCTTCACGGCTGAGCTGCCACTGGCGGGCGACGTTCTCGGCGGTGATACCCATGTGATAGCCGTAGAAGGCGTCGGTCAGGCCGTCCTTGATCATCGTGTCGATCATCTTGAAGTCGCCCATCTTCACGCCGCCGCGAAGATGCGAGCAATGCGGCGCCATCGACATCGACTCCATGCCGCCTGCGACGATGATATCCGCATCACCGGTTGCAATCTGCTGCATGCCGAGCGCGACGGCACGAAGGCCGGAACCGCAGAGCTGGTTCATGCCCCAGGCGGTCTTTTCCTGTGGGACACCCGCCTTCATCGCTGCCTGGCGCGCCGGGTTCTGGCCCTCGCCGGCCTGCAGAACCTGGCCGAGGATCACTTCGTCGACTTCGCCCGCTTCGACACCTGCGCGCTCGAGCACGCCCTTGATGACGGCGGCGCCAAGCTCATGTGCCGGGGTGTTGCCGAACGCTCCGTTGAAGGATCCGACCGCGGTGCGGCCGGCGCTGGCGATCACGATGGAGGGATTGCTCATGGGACGTTTCCTCAGATCTTTCTTGCCTAATGAAAGCAGACTGGCAAAGCGCGCGACGCAAGTCAAACGCCTTGATGCAGTGCCACAAAACCGTCACTCAAGACGCAGCCGCAAGATTTCGCACTTGCGTCGTCGCAACGCACAAAGACATTGTCAGCGGAGCTCTTTTGCGGATACTCTGAAAAACGCAATAAAGACGGGATGATGGGTGAGAGGAGACCCTGATGGCGAAGCACGAAGGCCAGATCGTTATAAAAAAATATGCGAACCGGCGGCTCTACAACACCGGGACCAGCACCTATGTCACGCTCGACGACCTGGCTGTCATGGTGAAGAAGGGCGAAGATTTCATCGTCCAGGACGCGAAGTCCGGAGAGGACATCACCCATTCCGTGCTGACGCAGATCATCTTCGAGCAGGAATCCAAGACCGGCAATACGCTTTTGCCGATCTCGTTCCTGCGCCAGTTGATCTCGTTCTACGGCGACCAGATGCAGATGGTGGTACCGAGCTATCTCGAGCACTCGATGCAGGCTTTCACCGAACAGCAGTCGCAGATGCGCGAGCAGATCAACAAGGCCTTTGGCGACACGCCGCTCGGCAAGAACCTGCAGGCTCCGCTGCAACTTGTCGAAGAGCAGGTCCGCCGCAATACCGAGATGTTTCATCAGGCGATGCAGATGTTCTCGCCCTTCATCACCGCCCCGCCGGTGAAGGAAACCAAGAAGGCCGAGGCCAAGGATATCGACGAGCTCAAGGAGCAGCTTCGCGCGCTCCAGACCAAGCTCGACAATCTCGGCTAGCACGCCCTTTTCGCAAAGGCGGGTGAACCACCCGCCTCATTCCCTTGCGCTCGTACGTCTTCTGGACTGGGTTATACCCAGGATAAGGCCGGTTCCTAAAGGCCGATCGACACGTCGCGGCCGGCCGAACGCATCGAGACGGCAAAACCGGCGATGACATCGATGAAGCTGATCGTCATCAGGATGAAGAAGAGCTGGGTGGCCGCCGGCGCCAGCAACAGGAATTCGATCAAAAAGACTATGAACAGGATCATCGACAACAGGTGATCCATCAGCGCACGCGTGCTCGTGCGGGTCGCCTTCAGCAATTCGACGAAGAGCAACAGCAGTGCAACGACGATCAGGAGGTCGCCGAAGCGCATCGTCCAGGTCGCGCCCGACAGCATGGACAGCGACAGCATCTCGGCATTCAGTCCGGCAATACCGCCGAACATTCCGATCATCGCGAGATTGTAGATAACGAAAGGCAGGATCAGCAGCGGCACGGCAGCGAGCATCGGGCACGAACTCCTTTGCCGCGTCTTGCGGCGTCTTCAGGCCTAGAGCGCTGTGCGGTCGTATGAACGCACCAGGGACGCTCTAGCACTTAGGGTGTAGAGCATCTCTCCGCTTCCAGTGACTTCACTTTGCAGCGTGATGCTCCAGCGCCTGCGCATAGCACAGGGTCCAAGCGAGAAAATGTCAGACGCAAAACAAAAGGGCCGGCAGAGCCAGCCCTTTGAACCATTCCACGAACGGAAACGCTTATGCGCTTTCCTTCGGGGTCAGAACCTGACGGCCACGGTACATGCCGGTCTTCAGGTCGATGTGGTGCGGACGGCGCAATTCGCCCGAGTTCTTGTCTTCGACGTAGGTCGGAGCCTTGAGGGCGTCAGCGGAACGGCGCATGCCACGCTTGGACGGGCTCGTTTTTCTTTTAGGTACAGCCATTTCATTCTCCACTTATCGGGCAAACACTGTTCAGCAGCCGAAATGGCCGTGTTAAACAGATGTCAATCACGGAAATTTGGCGCGCTTATACATGGCCAACTCCCGTTTGACCAGTCCCCAGCCGCAATTTTTCGACTCAAGATCTGGCGGAACCGATTCAGACCTCGTCTTCGGGAACGACCCACGGCTCGGCGCGGGCCGCCTCTTCCCACTTTCGGTAGGCGGGATGCGCCTTCATCCGTTGCATGTATCCGAGCGATTCCTGATCCGCAACGAGATCATAGACGTCGAAACGGCTAACCACAGGAGCGTACATCGCGTCTGCTGCACCGAAGGCGCCGAAGAGGAACGGGCCGCCGGATCGGGCAAGCGCTTGCTTCCAGATTTGCTCGATGCGGGCGACATCGGCGCGAACGTCGGCATCCACCTCAAGAGCCTGCTTCTCCCGGCGGACATTCATCGGGCAGGCACCGCGTAACGCCCGGAAACCGGAGAGCATCTCCATGGAATAGCTGCGCGCCCGGGCGCGGGCCTCGCGATCCGCGGGCCAGAGCCCGGCATTGGGAAAGAGCTCGGCGACGTATTCGATGATCGCCAGCGACTCCCAGACAAGCAATTCTCCATGCCGTAGCAACGGCACACGTCCCGTCGGCGACACCGCGCGGATATCGGGATTGCCCGCAGCAAAGTCGAAGGGAATGACCACGTCCTCGAAATCGATGCCCGCGGCGGTCATCGCCATCCAGGGCCGCATCGACCAGGACGAATAGTTCTTGTTGCCGACGTAAAGGGTAAGTCCGGTCATTTCTGTTCCTTGGCTAAGGTCTGTCCGAGAAAACGATCAGTTCCTCGAAATGGTTCATGTCCTCGAAGGAGCAGAAAGCCGGCGGATCGAGCTCGATCACCGGCACCCGGTCCCTGAGATAGGCAAGTTGTTCGCTCAACATCTCCTGCCAGCGCGGCAGTGCCGTGTCATCGAGCCAGTCGATGACATAGGCGAAGGTGATATGAAACGCGTAGTCGTCATGATCCGGATGCCGATAGCCGAAGACTGCGGCGAAAGCATCGCGCCAAGCCTTGAGGCAAGCGCGATCGGCAGCGCTGTCTCCCTCGAGCGCGAGACCGGTCGGCGTCACATCCGTCACCCGCGCCCGGAAGGGCTGCTGCGGCGCAAAATTCTTGAGCCGTGCGCAGTAGTGCTCCGTCATCGCATCGATCGACGTGTCGAAGGGCATGTCAACGGGCCAATAGGGCAGCCTGCGGCGATATTCGATGATGCCCTGGAAGATCGTCATGTGCAGGCTCGACGGATGGGTGAAGGCGAATTGCTCTGCCTCGGGCATCGCCAGCAGACGATCGCGCACTGCGAGCACGGCAACCTCTGACGCCGATCCGGCCGTGACGTGGGAGACGACCGTGTTGCCCGGTTCGCGCAAGAAACAGCCGTCAGAGCCGTAGCGGGTTCCGAGATGTTTCGGTGGAGCATCATTGGCGCTGCGGCCGAAGGCGAAAAGCGAGGGAGAGATCGAAATCATGGGAGAGACGGGGCCTTTCAAACGGAGAGAGGCCCAGATGGCAGAACTCTACTACGCGAGCATGACATCGCCCGGCGAGCCCATCCAATGAAAAGGTCTGATCCTAATCATAAAGGCAGGTGATGTAGCCGCCGGAGCGGCTGGCACGGCGCTCGATCAGGTTCGCCAGGCGCTTGAGCCCGCGGCCCGGCTTGCCGGCGTTGCGCTCCTTCGGGTTGGGCAGCGAAACCGCGAGCAGTGCGGCCTGCCGGCGCGAAAGCTTCGACGCGGAAACTCCGAAATGGTGGCGAGCCGCAGCTTCGATACCGTAGATCCCGTCACCCCATTCGGCGATGTTCAGGTAGATCTCCATCATCCGCCGCTTGCTCCAGACGAAATCGGCGGCGACAGCCAGCGGCAATTCCATGCCTTTGCGCAGGAAGGAGCGACCGTTCCAGAGGTAGAGGTTCTTGACCGTCTGCATCGGAATGGTGCTGGCGCCGCGGGTCGATTCTCCTTCGAGCGCATCTTGGACCACGCCGCGCATCTGGCCCCAGTCGACGCCGTCATGGGCGCAGAACTGGCCGTCCTCCGACATCATCACCGATTGCACCAGCACCGGGGCGATGTTGTCGAATTCGACCCATTGACGATCGTAGCCGCGAAGCAGGACGAGATCGCGCAGCATCAGCGTCGAAACCGGGTGGATGAACTCGACAAGGTAGAGAATGATCAGCACATAGGGCAAGGCGACAAAGCCAAGGACGGCCAGGATGATCTGGCGGCGTCTCGTGCGTAACGTGCGGCGAAGCGAAGACCAGCGACTGGACGGCACTTCGCCCTCCTCGCGCGCTTCCGGAACGACGTTCACGGCCTGACTGTTCACCTCGCTGTCCATCCGCTTCTCTTAGTGCATGCGCCGGCAGAGTTGAACGGGCTTTATGGCAAAAGGCAAGGCGCCCACACAACTGTCCCAGGGAAAGCGCGCGGCTGCGACACGAATCCCCGTTGAAAGCCCTCTTCGCCCGTGCCAAAGAGCGCGCATGAGCCAGGAAACATCGCCTTTCATCCTCCGTCTCGCCGGCAATGCCCGCGCTGTCGAAGCTCTGCTCGAGCGCCTGCTCGGCCCGACGACGGAGGCGGACGAGATCACGCGACCGGCCAACCTGCTCGCCGCCATGCGCCACGGGGTGCTGAACGGCGGAAAGCGGCTTCGCCCCTTCCTGGTGATCGAATGCGCCGATCTCCTGGGTGGCAATGCCGATGTGTCCGTGCGCGTCGGTGCAGCACTCGAATGTGTGCACTGCTATTCCCTCGTCCATGACGACCTGCCGGCGATGGACGACGACGACATGCGCCGCGGTCAGCCGACCGTGCACAAGGCCTACGACGAGGCGACGGCGATCCTTGCCGGCGACAGCCTGCTGACTTTCGCCTTCGACATCATCGCAGCACCCGAGACATCGCTTTCGGATGCGCAGAAGGTGGAACTGGTTCTGGCGCTCGGACGCGCCGCCGGACACGGCGGCATGGCTGGCGGACAGGCGCTCGACCTGGCCGCGGAAAAGTCGCCGCCTGACGAGGCCGGCATCGTCACGCTGCAGGCAATGAAGACGGGCGCCCTCATCCGCTTTGCCTGCGAGGCCGGCGCCATCGTCGCCGGAGCGTCGAAAAACGACCGCGCCCAGCTCCGTGCCTTCGGCGAAAAGATCGGCCTTGCTTTCCAGCTTGCCGACGACCTGCTCGACCTTACCGCCGATGCAGAGACTATGGGCAAGGCAACCGGCAAGGATGCTGCCCGTGGCAAGGGCACGCTGGTTGCGCTGCACGGCCAGGCCTGGGCGGAAGACCGGCTGGAGCAACTGGTCACAGAGGCCGAAGCCCTGCTTGAGCCCTATGGCGAGCGCTCGGCCATTCTCGTCGAAACCGCCCGCTTCATCGCCAACCGCAGGAGCTAGCTCCATGAGCAAGTACTGGTCGCCGATCGTCTCCAAGCTGAAGCCCTATGTGCCTGGCGAACAGCCGCGCATCGCCAATCTGGTGAAGCTCAACACCAATGAATGCCCCTATGGCCCCTCTGGGAAGGTGCTCGACGCGATCGGCGCTGCAGCGAGCAGCGACCTCCGCCTTTATCCCGACCCGCTGGCGCTGAAGCTGCGCCAGGCGATTGCCACGCGCTATGGCGTGACGGCGGACGAAGTCTTTGTCGGCAACGGCTCGGACGAGGTATTGGCGCACATTTTCGCCGGCCTGCTCAAGCATGACGCGCCGCTGCTCTACCCGGATATTTCCTACAGCTTCTATTCGACCTATGCGCGGCTCTTCGAGATCGACACGGTCGAGATGCCGCTCAGCGAGCGCTTCGCGATCGATATTGCCGGCTATGACCGGCCCTGCGGCGCGATCATCCTGCCGAACCCCAATGCGCCGACCGGCATCGCCCTGCCGCTCGCCGAGATCGAGCGGCTCGTCGCGGCGCACCCGGATCAGCCCGTCGTCATCGACGAAGCTTATGTCGACTTCGGTGGAGAGTCCGCTGCAACGCTGGTTTCGAAATACGAGAACCTGTTGGTCGTTCAGACCTTCTCCAAGTCGCGCGCGCTTGCGGGCCTGCGCGTCGGCTTCGCCATCGGTCAGCGCCCGCTGATCGAGGCGTTGGAGCGGGTGAAGGACAGCTTCAATTCCTATCCGCTCGGCCGTCCGGCCCAAGCCGGCGCCATCGCCGCGATCGAGGATGAAACCTGGTTCGAGGAGACCCGCGCCAAGATCATCGCGTCGCGTGAGCGCCTCACGGCCGATCTGACGACGCGCGGCTTCGAGGTTCTGCCTTCGTCGGCAAACTTCGTTTTCGCCTGCCATCCGAACCATAACGGTGAAACGCTGATGAAGGCGCTGCGCGAGCGTGCCGTGCTGGTGCGCCATTTCGCCAAGCCGCGCATTTCCGATTTCCTGCGCATCACCATCGGCACCGATCAGGAATGCGCCCGTCTGATCGAGGCGCTCGACGAGATCGTCTGACATCTTGTCTCGGTGACATTTCGCTGTTTCAAACCGGTGATGAACTGATCTAGCCTCCGGCAACCGAGCCGGAGTTCTTTCGCATGTTCGACCCGACGCCCTATCTGCCACAGCTTCTCGTCGCCTGGACCGCCTATCTGATCGCGACCGCCTCGCCGGGTCCGGCGATCCTCGCGATCATCACCACCTCGGTCAGCCAGGGACGGAAAGCGGGCCTGGCGCTTGCCCTCGGCGTACTCACCGGAAGCTACACCTGGGCGATGCTGACCGCCTCAGGTCTCTCGGCGCTGATCCGCGCCTATGGCAATGCGATCATCGTGCTCAAGATCGCCGGTGCCTGCTATCTCTTCTGGCTCGCCTACAACGCGCTGCGCGCCGCCATGCGCAGCGACAGAAGCGCGATCGTGCCGACGGCAAAGGTTCAGACCTCGCTGAAGCGGCTCTACCTCAAGGGGCTCGGCATCCACCTGACCAACCCCAAGGCGATTTTCTCCTGGATCATGCTGGTTTCGCTCGGCATGCCCGAAGGTGCGACCGTCGGCGTCACGGCCACCTTTATCGGCGGCTGTATGGTTCTGGGCTTGATGACCTTCTGCGGCTTTGCGATCGTCTTCTCGCTGTCACCGGTCCACCGCGCCTATCTCAGGTCCAAGCGGGCGATCGAGAGCCTGATGGCCGGCTTCTTCGCCTTTGCGGGGCTGAAGCTGCTGACGTCGCGGCTTTAGGTCTGAGGCCGTCCAGTCTCGGACTGCACCCGTTTACTCAGCAGCGGCCTGGCCACGGCCGTAGCGCTTCTCGATATAGTCGGACACGAGCGTCTCGAAGTCACCGGCGATGTTGGGACCACGAAGCGTCATCGCCTTCTCACCATCGATGAAGACGGGGGCGGCCGGCATTTCGCCGGTGCCCGGCAGCGAGATGCCGATATCGGCATGTTTGCTTTCGCCGGGGCCATTGACGATGCAGCCCATGACCGCGACCTTCAGACCCTCGACACCCGGATACTTCTCGCGCCAGACCGGCATGTTGCGGCGGATGTCGTCCTGGATCTTCTGGGCGAGTTCCTGGAATACCGTGGACGTGGTGCGGCCGCAGCCGGGACAAGCCGCAACGACGGGAATGAACTGGCGGAAGCCCATGACCTGCAGCAGTTCCTGCGCCACCTGCACCTCGCGGGTGCGGTCGCCGCCGGGCTCCGGCGTCAGCGAAATGCGGATCGTATCGCCGATGCCCTGCTGCATGAGGATGCCGAGCGAGGCCGACGAGGCGACGATGCCCTTGGTGCCCATGCCGGCTTCGGTAAGCCCGAGATGCAGCGCATGGTCTGAACGGGCCGACAGCATGGCGTAGACGGCGATCAGGTCCTGAACGCCCGAGACCTTGGCCGAGAGGATGATGCGGTTGCGCGGCAAGCCGATCTCTTCGGCAAGTTCAGCCGACAGCAACGCCGATTGCACGATCGTTTCGCGCGTCACTTCTTGGGCGGTCAGCGGAAAGCCGTTAGCCTTGTTCTCGTCCATCAGCCGCGTCAGCAGCTCCTGGTCGAGCGAACCCCAATTGACGCCGATGCGCACCGGCTTGTCGTAGCGGATCGCCATCTCGACGATCTCGGCGAACTGCTTGTCCTTCTTGTCCTTGAAGCCGACATTGCCCGGATTGATGCGGTATTTCGCCAGCGCCTCGGCGCAGGCCGGATGGTCGGAAAGCAGCTTGTGGCCGATATAGTGGAAATCGCCGACGAGCGGGACATCCAGGCCGAGGCGCTCGAGCCGCTCGCGGATCTTCGGCACGGCGGCAGCGCTTTCGTCACGGTCGACGGTGATGCGCACCAGTTCCGAGCCGGCCTTGTGGAGCGCGGCCACCTGGGCCACGGTCGCATCGATATCGGCCGTGTCGGTGTTGGTCATCGACTGGACCACGACCGGCGCCCCGCCCCCGACGATGACACCACCGACGTCGACGGCAACGGAGGCGCGGCGGGGCTGCGGGTCGTAATCGAAGGCGGAAGACATGAAGGCCTCTTCGTAGGTCACTAAGCCGGGCGCGGATGCGGGTACAACCCACATGGACTTTCCTCAACCCGCCCTGGCTATTTGCCTTTCAGGTGGATGAGGAAAGCCTGATTGTCAACGGCGACATCATGCCCTGACGGCGATTTGATGGCGGCCTTGCGCTGGAGGCGCGCTTGCGACCCGCGCAGAACAAGCACGTCCGCGGCCCAATAGATCATTCGTGCCCCTTGGCGTGATCGGCATGCACCGCATGGTGCGACAGCAAAAGCACCACGATGAAGAGCAGCGGCACCGATGCGAAGATGATGGCAAAGCCCGTATGCTCGGCGACGAAGCCGATCAGCGACGGCGCGAACAGCATGCCGGAATAACCCATGAAGGTCGCGACCGAGAGGCCGATGCCCGGCTGCAGACCCGGCATGTTGCCGGCGGCCGAGAACGCGATCGGCACCATGTTGGAGATGCCGATGCCGGCGATGGCAAAGCCGAGGATGGCGACATAGGCATTGGGTGCGGTGCCCGCGATGACCATGCCGACGAGGGCCGTCACCGTGCAGATGCGCAAGGTGCGCTTGGCGCCGAAGCGGTCCCGGACGAAATCGCCGGCAAAACGCATGGTCGCCATGGTGGCGGAGAAGGCGGCAAAGCCGAAGCCGGAAAGCTCCACCGAAGCGCCAAGTTCGTTGCGCAGGTAAAGCGCACCCCAATCGAGCACCGTGCCCTCCGGTACCATCGAGAACAGCGCCATGATGCCGATCAGCCAGGGAAGCGGCGTCATTGGCAGGCGCAGTTTTTCCTTGGCAGCACCCGGATGCGGCTTGTCGGCCAGGATCATCGGCCAGGCGGCGACGATCAGTGCCAGGCAGATCGCAGTGACGACGAGGACATGCGGCAGCACGCCGAAGCGGGCCATCAGGAAGCCGCCGATACCGGCACCGATCAGACCGCCGAGGCTCCAATAGGCATGACAGGACGACATGATCGCCCGGCGCATGGATTTTTCGACCTCGACCGCATTGGCATTCATCGCGACGTCCATGGCGCCAGCAAAGCCACCAAGCAGGAACATGGCGACGGCGGCCGTCCAGACATCGGGGACAAGCGTCAAGAGCAGAAGCAACGGCGACAGAATGATGGCGGTGACCTTGGCGACTTTCTGAGACCCCACACGGGCGATATAGCCGCCGGCAATCGGCATCAGCACCAGCGAGCCGATACCGAACATCAGGATCAGCAGGCCGAGCACGCTTTCACTGATGCCGAGCCGGTCCTTGAATTCGGGGATCTTCGGCGCCCAGCTGCCGATGACGAAGCCGTTCAGCAGGAAGAGCAGCGAAACCGCCAGCCGGTTGCGGGTCATGTAGCCCTGGCGGACGGGTGCGGTGGGAGAACGTTGGTCCATGGTCTTGCCTCTGTGCCGGATCGTCCGGCTCAAACTGTGATTTCGATCAGATTTCCGTCGGGGTCGCGCAGGACCGCCTCATAGAAGCCGTCGCCGGTAAAGCGCGGCTTCGCAACGAGGATGCCCTCGGCCTCGGCACGCGCCGCCATCACGTCGACCGCCTGCTCGCTGCCGAGCGACAGTGCCACATGGGCAAGGCCGCTACGCTCCTGCGCGGGATCGCCGGGCGTAACCCAAGGACCCTCCATGATCTCGACCGCGGGCCCATCACCGAGCCTCAGGAAACGCGAACGGAAGCCCGGACGGCGCCGGCTCTCGTAGATTTCGCCGACGGAGGCGCCGAAGAAGGACGACCAGAAACCGGCAATGCCCTCGAGGTCGCGGGTCCACAGCGCCACATGGGTAATCGTCATTGCTCAGGCCCTCCCCCCATCAGAATATCTGCGCCCGTCGCCTTGAACGCCGCATAATGCTCAGCCGGAGCATCCTCTTCCAGCACCAACGTCGCCCTCTCGTCGATGCTGGCGATGGTGTGGGGGGCTGCGGTCCCGAGTTTGTCGCTGGTGATGGCGACGACGAGACGCCGGCTGCGCTGGGCGACGAGCCGCTTGAACTCCGCATCCTCGAAATAGATTGCCGTCAGGCCGGCGACAGCGTCGGCGCCGCAGGTGCCGAGATAGCAGAGGTCGGGCCGGAGCAATTCCGCATCGCGTTGCGCCCGCGCACTGATCGCCGCCCCAACTGCCCGGTTGAGCGGTCCGCCGAGCAGGATGAGATCCACCCCTGGCTTTTCCATGAGGGCCGCGGCAATCAGCGGCGTATTGGTAACGACGGTCACCTGCAGGTCCGGCTCGATCAGTTGCGCGATCGCAAGATTGGTCGAACCGGCGTCGAGAAACACGGTCATGCCCGGCTTGATCAGCCCGGCGGCCGCACGGGCAAGGGCGGCCTTGCGCTCCGGCGCCATCGCCACCCGCTCCCTCAAAGTGCTGTGCGCCGCCGGAACGACCGGGAGCGCACCACCGTAAACGCGCTCGCAGAGACCGGCCGCCGCCATTTCCCGGAGGTCACGGCGAATGGTGTCTTCGGAGACATTGAGCTCAGCGGCAAGATCGACAGCCAGCACCCGGCCATTGGCCTTCAGCCGCTCCTGGATCAGCGTCTTTCGTTCACGAAGAAGGAGTTCGCCCGACATTTTCACCAATCGTGTACAAACGTGCATGAATCGCTACAAATGTGCATATCCAATTTTGAAACCGATTTCAAGTCGCGAAAACCAGCCAAATCGCGAAGGACCTGAAAATCCGCAAACCGAGCTCTTTGCGCGCAAACGGCACCATTTCGAAGAAAATTCTTCATCAAAACACCCGGGAATTGGTGTTTTATACGCTCAGATCGCCGATCTTTTATGCGATTGTCCGCTCAATCCGGACGACGGGCCGGGCCAGAAAAAAGATGGAAAATCACGATGAAACTCCTCCCCACGCTGTTTGCCGCCGCTCTGATGCAGGTTGCCGCGCTTGGCTCCGCTGAAGCCGGCGAGAACCTCAACGCGATCAAATCTGCCGGTGTGCTGAAAATCGGCACCGAGGGCACCTATGCGCCCTTCACCTACCACGACGCCTCCGGCGCGCTGGTCGGCTTCGACGTCGAGATCGGCCAGGCTGTCGCCGAAAAGCTCGGCGTGAAGGCCGAATTCCTCGAAGGCAAGTGGGACGGCCTGATCGCCGGCCTTGACGCCAACCGTTACGACACGGTCATCAACCAGGTCGGCATCACCGAAGAGCGCAAGAAGAAGTACGACTTCTCCGAGCCCTACATCGCCTCCAAGGCCGTGCTGATCGTCAAGTCGGACAACGAGGAGATCAAGGGCTTCGATAGCCTCAAGGGCAAGAAGTCGGCCCAGTCGCTGACCAGCAACTTCGGCAAGATCGCAACCGCGTCCGGCGCCGAACTTGTCGGCACCGACGGCTTCGACCAGTCGATCCAGCTCGTCTTGACCGGCCGCGCCGATGCGACGATCAACGACAGCCTCTCCTTCCTCGACTTCAAGAAGAAGAAGCCCGACGCCCCGGTGAAGATCGCCGCCGAGCAGGCCGACGCCGACTTCTCCGGCATCATCATCCGCAAGGGCGAGCCCGAACTCCTGGAAGCGATCAACAAGGCGCTGGTCGATATCAAGGCCGACGGCACCTACGACAAGATCTCGCAGAAGTACTTCGGCGCCGACGTCTCGAAGTAACCTCCGACCGACGTTGCGGCCGGTTTCTCAGCCGGCCAATCTCGGCTATGAAAAGCGATCCGTTCCGGCCTCCGGGGCGGATCGCGCTTTTTGAAAGGCCCGCCCTTGACCACCTGGCTCCCCCTGATGCTGGAATCCCTGCCGTCCCTGCTCTGGGCCGGCCTGACATTCACCATCCCGCTGACGCTGCTTTCCTTCGTTTTCGGTCTGATCCTCGGTCTCGTCACCGCCGTTGCCCGGCTTTTCGGGCCGGCGCCGGTCGCCTTGATCGCGCGCTTCTACGTGTGGGTGATCCGCGGCACGCCGCTGCTCGTGCAGCTGTTCGTGATCTTCTACGGCCTGCCGAGCGCCGGCATCCTGCTCGATGCCTTCACCGCTGCCCTCATCGGCTTCTCGCTGAATGTCGGCGCCTACACGTCCGAGATCATTCGCGCCGTGATTTCCTCGGTTCCGCGCGGGCAATGGGAGGCGGCCTATTCCATCGGCATGAGCTGGAGCCAGGCGATGCGCCGCACCATCCTGCCACAGGCGACGCGCGTCGCCGTGCCGCCGCTGTCGAACACCTTCATCTCGCTAGTGAAGGACACCTCGCTTGCCGCCGCCATCACCGTGCCCGAGATGTTCCAGACGGCGCAACGCATCGTCGCCACCACCTACGAGCCGCTGATCCTCTACATCGAGGCGGCGCTGATCTATCTCGCCATGAGCTCCGTGCTTTCCGCCCTGCAGGTCAGGCTGGAACGACGCTTCGCCCGCTATGGCGGTTTCCTGGAGGCACGCACATGATCGAGCTCTCCCAAATCGAAAAGCGCTTCGGCGACAATCTCGTGCTGAAGGATATCTCGGTCGCGCTCGCCGAGGGTACGGTGACCGCGCTGGTCGGCCCGTCCGGCGGCGGCAAGAGCACGCTGCTGCGCTGCATCAACCTGTTGGAGATCCCGACCTCCGGATCGATCAAGCTCGGTGACGAGAAGCTCGAATTTGCCCCCGGCCGCAAGATCGGCTGGGCGGCGGTCCAGCGGCTGCGCCGGCAGACCGGCATGGTGTTCCAGAATTTCCAGCTCTTCCCGCACCAGACAGCACTCGGCAACGTCATGGAAGGCTTGGTCACCGTCCTGAAGTGGCCGGCCGACAGGGCGAAGTCCCGGGCAATGGAGCTTCTCGAAAAGGTCGGCATGGCGCACAAGGCCGATGCCTGGCCGGCCACCCTTTCCGGCGGCCAGCAGCAGCGCGTGGCGATTGCCCGTGCGCTTGCCCCGTCACCGCGCGTGCTTCTCTGCGACGAGCCGACCTCGGCGCTCGATCCGGAACTTGCGGAAGAAGTGGTCGAAGTCCTGAGCCGGCTCGCGCGCGAAGGCACGACCATGGTCATGGCGACGCACGATCTCCGCCTTGCCTCTCGCGTTGCCGACAAGGTGATCTTCCTCGACGGCGGTGTCATCGTCGAAAGCGGCGCCCCGAAGACGATCTTCTCGGCGCCCGAGCGCGAGCGAACCAAGAAGTTCATCGCCTCGCTAAGCGCCCCGCACGACTACGAGATCTGAGACGCCGAAAAGCACAAACGGAAACGGCCGAACTCGCATCCGGCCGTTTCTCTATGTCTGAACGGAGCCTTAGGCGCCGAAGACGATCAGCAGGTCCTTGGCGTCGATCTGATCGCCGGCGCGTACCAGCACCTCGGAAACCGTGCCGTCCTTCTCCGCGTGCAGTGCCGTTTCCATCTTCATCGCCTCGATCGAGAGCAGCACGTCGCCGGCCTTGACCGCCTGACCGGCGGCAACGGCAACGGTCGAGATGACGCCCGGCATCGGCGCGCCGAGTTGGGCTGCATTGCCGCCTTCGGCCTTGCGGCGCACGGCGCTTGCGGCACTGCGATTGCGATCAGGAACCTTGATCAGGCGCGGCTGGCCGTTGAGTTCGAAGAACACCTTGACCATGCCCTTCTCGTCCGGCTCGCTCTTGGCCTGGTGCAGGATGACCAGCGACTTGCCTCGCTCGATTTCCGGCTGCAACTCTTCGCCCGGTCCAAGCCCGTAGAAATACGCCGGGGTCGGCAGCACGCTGACCGGACCATAGGTGTCGGCGGCGACCGCATAATCGGTGAAGACCTTTGGGTACATCAGGTAGGAGGCAAACTCGAAGTCGTCGACCTTGCGCTCGAGCTTGTCCTCGATGCTTTTACGTTCAGCATCGAGATTGGCCGGCGGCAACAGCGAACCCGGAACGGCGGTGTAGGCCTTCTCGCCCTTCAACGCCTTCTTCTGCAGCGCTTCCGGCCAGCCGCCCGGGGGCTGGCCGAGATCGCCCTTCAGCATCGATACGACCGAATCCGGGAAGGCGATGTCCTTGGCCGGGTTCTCGACATCGGCAACCGTCAGATCCTGGGAAACCATCATCAGCGCCATGTCGCCCACCACCTTGGAGGACGGCGTCACCTTGACGATGTCGCCGAACATCTGGTTGGCGTCGGCATAGGCCTGAGCAACGCGGTGCCACTTGGTTTCCAGCCCGAGCGAACGGGCCTGTTCCTTGAGGTTGGTGAACTGGCCGCCCGGCATTTCGTGCAGGTAGACTTCCGACGCCGGTCCCTTGAGATCGCTTTCGAAGGCGGCGTACTGGTAACGCACCGCTTCCCAATAGAAGGAGATGCGGCGGATCCATTCGGGGTCGAGGCCCGGATCACGCTCCGAGCCGCGCAGCGCCTCGACGATCGAACCGAGGCAGGGCTGCGAGGTGTTGCCGGAGAGCGCGTCCATTGCCGCATCGACCACATCGACGCCGCTATCGACGGCGGCAAGCACGGTCGCAGCCGCGATGCCCGAGGTGTCGTGCGTGTGGAAATGGATCGGCAGATCCGTCGCTTCGCGCAGCGCCTTGAAGAGCACGCGCGCGGCCGCCGGCTTCAACAGGCCCGCCATGTCCTTGACGGCGATCATGTGCGCGCCGGCCTTTTCCAACTCGGCCGCCAGCGCCGTGTAGTACTTGAGATCGTACTTCGGACGCGCCGAGTTGAGGATGTCGCCGGTATAGCAGATCGCCGCCTCGCAGATGCGGTTCTCCTCGGCAACAGCCTCCATCGACACGCGCATGTTGTCGACCCAGTTGAGGCAGTCAAAGACACGGAAGACATCGATGCCGCCCTTCGCCGCCTGGCGCACGAAGTATTTGACGACATTGTCGGGGTAGTTCTTGTAGCCGACGCCATTGGCGCCGCGCAGCAGCATCTGCAGCAGTAGGTTCGGCGCGTCCTCGCGGATGCGGGCGAGGCGATCCCACGGGTCTTCCGTGAGGAAGCGCATGGAAACGTCGAAGGTCGCGCCACCCCAGCATTCGAGCGAGAAGAGCTGCGGCAATGCACGGGCATAGGTGCCGGCGACACGGGCGATGTCATGCGTGCGCATGCGGGTCGCCAACAGCGACTGATGGCCGTCGCGCATCGTCGTATCGGTCAGGAAAACCTGCTTTTCGCCGCGCACCCACTCGGCAAATTTCTTCGGGCCGAGTTCGTCGAGCTTCTGCTTGGTGCCGGCCGGAATGTCCCCTTGAATGAACGGCACGACGGGCTTGGCTGCATCCGCCGGCGGCTTCGGGCGCCCTTTTGCTTCCGGATGACCGTTGACGGTGACGTCGGCGAGGTAGGTCAAGAGCTTCGTCGCACGGTCCTGGCGCCTGACCTGCTGGAAAAGCTCCGGCGTCGTGTCGATGAAGCGGGTGGTGTAGGTGTTGTTGCGGAACTGCTCGTGGCCGATGATCGCCTCGAGGAAGGTGAGGTTGGTGGCGACGCCGCGGATGCGGAATTCGCGCAGCGCACGATCCATGCGGCTGATCGCTTCCTGAGGCGTGCTGCCTGAAGCCGTGACCTTGACCAGCAGCGGATCGTAGTAGCGGGTGATGTAGGCGCCGGTGTAGGCCGTGCCGCCGTCGAGACGGATGCCGAAACCGGCCGCCGAGCGATAGCCGGTGATGCGGCCGTAGTCGGGAATGAAGTTCTGTTCCGGATCCTCGGTGGTGATGCGGCACTGCAGCGCGTGGCCGTTGAGGCGGATGTTCGCCTGGTCAGGCACACCCGATTCCGGCGTGCCGATCGCCTCGCCGTCGAGAATGTGGATCTGCGCCTTGACGATGTCGATGCCGGTCACCACTTCGGTAACGGTGTGCTCGACCTGGATGCGCGGGTTTACTTCGATGAAGTAGAATTTGCCGGTACTGACGTCCATCAGATACTCGACCGTGCCGGCGCCGACATAGTTGGTCGCCTTGGCGATCTTCAGCGAATAGTCGGCCAGTTCCTGGCGCTGCGCATCCGAGAGATAGGGCGCCGGCGCGCGCTCGACGACCTTCTGGTTGCGGCGCTGGATCGAGCAATCACGCTCGAAGAGGTGCACGACATTGCCGTGGGTATCGCCGAGGATCTGGCTTTCGACGTGGCGGGCGCGTTCGACCAGCTTTTCGAGATAGACCTCGTCCTTGCCGAAGGCGGCCTTGGCCTCGCGCTTGGCTTCGGTCACCTCGCGGATCAGGTCCTTCGGGTCGCGAATGGCGCGCATGCCGCGTCCGCCGCCGCCCCAGGAGGCCTTGAGCATGACCGGATAGCCGATCTCGGCGGCAAGGCGATGGATTTCCTTTTCGTCTTCCGGCAGCGGATCGGTGGCCGGCACGACCGGCACGCCGACGGAAATGGCGAGGTTGCGCGCCGCGACCTTGTTGCCGAGCTGGCGCATGGTCGCCGGGCGCGGACCGATGAAGATGATGCCGGCGGCGTCACAGGCATCGACGAATTCGGGGTTTTCCGAAAGCAGGCCGTAACCCGGATGGATGGCGTCGGCGCCCGAGAGCTTGGCGACGCGGATCACCTCGTCGATCGACAGATAGCTTTCGATCGGGCCGAGGTCGCGGCCAAGGTGCGGCCCGCGGCCGATCTGATAACTTTCGTCCGCCTTGAAGCGGTGCAGCGCCAGTTTATCTTCTTCCGCCCATATCGCGACCGTTTTCAGACCGAGTTCGTTTGCAGCGCGGAAAACGCGGATGGCAATTTCAGAACGGTTGGCAACAAGGATCTTCGAGATAGGCAAGTCGGTCTCCTCAATGACTTGAAATTGCGGGAAATGCTGCACCCGCGAAATAAAGTATTAGCGGGTCACTGAGCGGAGCGCAATTTCAGATGCGACAGGAAACCGAAAGCCTTTGACTCCTAGGAGATGAGCCCGAGCCGGAAGGCAATCGCTACGACGTGATGGCGGTTCTTGCCCTTCAGCTTCTCTTGGATGCCGTTCATGTACCAGTCGACCGTGTGGCTCGAAATATCGAGCACCTTGCCGATGTCGTTGGACGTCATGCCGTCGGCCAGATAGTTGAGCGCCTCCATTTCGCGCCGCGTCATCTGCACCTCGACGCGCGAGCCGAGCTCGGCCGAAACCTCGGGATCGGTCAGGTCCAGGAGCTTCCAGAACAACCGCTTGGCGATGGCGTCAAAGAGGCTGATCTCGACCGGGCTGAGATCGACGACGCGGCCGCCGACCGTAAGGTTGCCGAGCAGGCCGCGCCGGCCGTGAACCGGGAAGATATAGCCGTCGTAGAGACCGTGATTGCGGGCCTCGATCATCATGCTTTCCATGCGCTTGCGATGCGGATCGGAGCGGAAGGCAAAGAGTGTGTCGCGCCAGCGGAAGCCGCGCTGCGCATGGCCGAGGTAGCGGATGGTCGGGTCGATCACCACGAACTTCTTGCGGATGTAGATCTGCGGCCAGCCTTCCGGCCAGCGACCGGCGAGAAGCAGCCTGAGCGGATTGTCATGCGGCTTGGGCTGGCGAACGACGCCGTAGAAATCGAAGCCGCAGCGATCAAGCAGGCGCTCGAACTCCGGGATGATTTCCTCGCGTGTCTTCATCTCCTCCAGAAGCGCGAGAAACTGTACGAGCAGCGTAATGTTCATGGATCACCTTCCAGGTAGATGCATATGGTCGCATTTCCGAATCCGGACATAAAGGCACCGTTCAGCGACCATTCATGTTGCACCCGCGATAATCCGTCATACCACGCCCGGTCTTATGCGAAATATGCAAGAAATCGGAGTTGGCACGACAGATAGCAGACTATGGAGTTTCTCGCCAAGCTCACTCTCGAGCGAAACGGGAAAACGAGAGTGGCTGTCCATGCGTCCGGCTACGGCTTCCCTGTGCCGCCAAAGACCGTCTCAGCGCGGCTGCGTAGCCTGAAGAGCGGAGCTTATTGCCCGCCAAAACAGGTTTCGAGGTCGCGGGTGCATCCGCCGCAGAAGGTCTGTGGCGCGTCAAATCCGATACCCGGAAGGGGTGAGACAGTGTCATTGTTCCAGGTGTATGCAAGAGCGCTCCAGTATCTTGCGGTTCACAAGTTCCGTGTCTCGGCGATCGTTCTTGCCAACGTCGTTCTGGCAGCCATCACGATTGCCGAACCGATCCTGTTCGGTCGCATCATCGACGCCATTTCGTCGAAGGGCGAAGTCACGCCGATGCTGCTCATGTGGGCCGGCCTCGGCGTCTTCAACACCGTCGCTTTCGTGCTTGTCGCCCGCGAGGCGGACAGGCTGGCGCATGGCCGCCGCGCAACGCTCCTGACGGAAGCCTTCGGCCGTATCGTTTCCATGCCGCTCGCCTGGCATAGCCAGCGCGGCACGTCGAACGCGCTGCACACGCTGCTGCGCGCCTGCGAAACTCTCTTCGGCCTCTGGCTCGAATTCATGCGTCAGCACCTGGCGACGGCCGTCGCCCTCATGCTGCTCGTGCCAACCGCCTTCGCCATGGATGTGCGCCTGTCGCTCGTTCTCGTCGTGCTCGGCGCGCTCTATGTGCTGATCAGCAAGGTGGTGATGAGCCGCACCAAGGAAGGGCAGGCTTCGGTCGAGAACCACTACCACACGGTTTTCTCGCACGTTTCCGACGCCATCAGCAACGTTTCGGTGGTGCACAGCTACAACCGCATCGAGGCTGAAACCCGCGAGCTGAAGAAGTTCACCGAACGCCTGATCTCCGCCCAGTTCCCGGTACTCGACTGGTGGGCGCTGGCAAGCGGGCTGAACCGCGTCGCCTCCACCATTTCGATGATGGCGATCCTCGTCATCGGCACCGTACTGGTGCAGCGCGGCGAACTCGGCGTCGGCGAAGTCATCGCCTTCATCGGTTTTGCCAACCTGTTGATCGGCCGCCTCGACCAGATGAAGGCCTTCGTGACGCAGATCTTCGAAGCCCGTGCCAAGCTTGAGGACTTCTTCCAGCTCGAGGATGCCGTCCGCGAGCGGGATGAGCCGGCAGGTGCGACCGAACTGCCGACCGTTGCCGGCGAAGTCGAGTTCCGCAATGTCTCCTTCGACTTTGCCAACACGAACCAGGGCGTGCACAACGTCTCGTTCACGGCAAAGGCCGGCCAGACGATCGCCATCGTCGGCCCGACGGGTGCCGGCAAGACGACGCTCGTCAACCTGCTGCAGCGCGTCCACGACCCGCGTGACGGCCAGATCCTGATCGACGGCAACGATATCGCGAAGGTGACGCGCAAGTCGCTGCGCCGCTCGATCGCCACCGTCTTCCAGGATGCGGGCCTGATGAACCGCTCGATCTCGGACAACATCCGCCTCGGCCGTGACGATGCGACGATCGAGGAAGTCATGGCCGCCGCGGAAGCTGCCGCCGCCTGCGACTTCATCGAGGGCCGCACGACCGGTTACGACACTGTGGTCGGGGAACGCGGCAACCGCCTGTCGGGCGGCGAACGCCAGCGTGTGGCCATCGCCCGCGCCATCCTCAAGAACGCACCGATCCTGGTGCTCGACGAGGCGACCAGCGCGCTCGACGTCGAAACCGAGGCCCGCGTGAAGGATGCGATCGACGCGCTGCGCAAGAACCGCACGACCTTCATCATCGCCCACCGCCTGTCGACGGTGCGCGAGGCCGACCTGGTGATCTTCATGGATCAGGGCCGGGTCGTCGAAATGGGCGGCTTCAACGAACTCAGCCAGAGCAACGGCCGCTTCGCAGCCCTGCTCCGTGCCAGCGGCATCCTGACGGACGAGGACGTCCGCGCGAGCCACACGGCAGCTTAAGACGCTCGCGTCAAGCCAAGCGAACGATCTTCAGACCACCCGCAGCCAACTGCGGGTGGTTTTTGTTTTCGGCATTCCGACAACGTCCCATCAGGTGGGCTTGTCATTCTGAGGATTGCTGATAGACGGGAATTCCGGCTTCAATTCCAAAGGAATCATCATGCCGGATATCTCCACTCTCGCAGTTTTCGCCGCGGCAAGCCTCGTGCTGACCGCCACGCCCGGTCCCGACATGCTGCTCATCGCTTCTCGCAGCGTGAGCCAGGGGCGCGCAGCCGGGTTCCTGACCTATGCAGGTATCGCAGCGGGCACCTATTGCCACGCGTTGGCCGCGGCACTCGGCCTTTCCCAGCTTTTCGTAACCGTGCCTGTTGCCTATGAGATCGTGCGCTGGGCGGGCTGCGCCTATTTGCTCTATCTCGCCTACAAGACCATCCGGTCGGACGCGTCGAGCGCATCACCGCTTTCGACGCTCAAGCGGCTTTCCAACAGGCGGATCTTCGGGGAGGGGTTGATGACCAACCTGCTCAATCCGAAGATGGCGCTCTTCGTATTGGCGCTGTTCCCACAGTTCGTGGACCCGAAGAGTGGGTCGATGGCCGCGCAGATGCTTCTTCTGGCGACCGTGTTGAACGGGATCGGCCTCCTGGTGAACGGCTCGGTGATCCTGGTCGGCAGTCATCTGCGCGCGCGGCTTTCTGGCTTCCGGCGTTTCCCGAAGCTGCCGCAATACCTTCTCGCCACCGTATTCACGGCGCTTGCCTGCCGGCTTGCCCTTGGCGCCAGGAACTAGAGGCCCGGCAAGGGCGGCGTATTCTTACGCCGCCCGCAGCGGCTTTGCCGTAGCGATGCCGCGCAGCCATTCGAGATAATAGGCGTAGGCGAAATGCAGTCCTATGCCGGCGAGCACGAAGAGGCTGCCGAAGATCGGATTTCGCCCGGTGACGAACAGCAATACCTGGCCGGACATCGCCAGGATCGTGCCGAATATGAAGATCGGCAGGGAGTGACGCCCGACGACGGAGAGCGGATGATCGCTGTCGAGTTTGGCGAGGTTGCTGAGCCGGGGCGTCACCGCAATGATATAGGCGAGCGCCAGCACGTGCAGCAGCCGGGGCCCCGACAGGAAGGTCTTGTCGAAGCCGGTCAGGACCGCTGGAAGACCGAAGGAGAGGTCGATGCTCCAGAGGGAGAAGAGCACCCAGACGGCGGAAACCGCGAGATAGGCGCCCGACAGGACGATCAGCCAGGGCCATCGTGGCAGCTGTCCGCCATTGCGAACATAGGTCATCAGGACGATGCCGATGACGAACAGAAACTGCCAGGACCAGGGATTGAGGAACCAATAGCCCTCGTCGAGGAAGTTCGACGGCACGAATTTGAAGATGCCTGCGGTCAGCCACAGCGCGGCCGAGAGCAAGAGCAGCAATTTCTTGCTGACGCCGTTCAGCCAGAGAATGCCCGGCAACATCAGGAACAGCGCCGCATACATCGACAGGATGTTGTTATAGCCGAGCTGATGCCCGAGCAGCACCATGGCGACGATGCCCTGTTCCGTTCGTTCCACCATCGGACGAATGTTGATCTCGCTGATCAGATCCTGCCGGCCGAAATAGATCGCACCGGCCGCAAAGATCGCCAGCGTCACGATGCTGGTCATGATGTGGGCGATATAGAGCGCCAGCGCCCGGCGCCAGATCTTCAGCGTCATCGCCAGCCGTCCGCCGGCAGCGAACTTGCCGCCATAGGCAATCCCGACCGAGAGGCCGGAAATCAGCACGAAGGCTTCTGCGGAATCGGAGAAGCCGAAGTTCTTGTGCGTCAGATATTCGAGATATTGTCCCGGAACGTGGTTGACGAAGATCGTCAACAGACACAGCGCCCTGAACACGTCCAGGCGTGTGTCACGCTCCTTGGGAACCATTCGGGCGGACGTCGGGTTGACACCACCCTGAAAAGTCTTTTGCAGCATGCGGTCCGTTTTCCAGGATTTGGCGCCCCTGCCCCATCCCTGTTGAAACGGGCACCGACAACCCGCACAGTCTTTCAAACGCGGGATAGCCGGCACCATGAACTGAAGTGGGATGAGGAATATGTTGCGGCTCTCCGCCCGCATCCCGCTCCGGTGATTTAGAGCACCCCGCCTTCAAGTGAAGTCACTGGAAGCGGATAAGATGCTCTGGCTTCAAAGTGTTAGAGCAGCTGGTGCGCAGATCTGAGCACACGGCACTCCGAGACACGACGCTCAGCCGTCGAGGTCGTGCCGCCGGCGTCTCCGCAAAGAAAAACCGGCTTTGCCCTTGCGGGAACAAAGCCGGTTTCATCCTGTCTTCAATGCCGGCCGTTACAGCAAAATGCCTTCATGCGCGTTTTTTGTGACACTATTGTTTATGCTGACGATCGGCTCGCCACTTTTCTGGTCGCGCTTCACCGAAATCTTGTGCCGCGCGCCGTTGAGGGTCACTTCGGCAGAGTAGCCGTCCCAGGCCGCCGGCAGGACCGGCCGGATGACCAGCTTGTCGCCCTGTCTGCGGATTCCGAGAATGCCTTCGACGCCGACGCGGTAGAGCCAGCCAGCCGAACCGGTGTACCAGGTCCAGCCACCGCGTCCCGACAGATCGCCTTCGCCGTAGATATCGGCGGCGACGACATAGGGCTCGACGCGGTAGTGCTCCGCCGCCTCGCGGCTTTCGGCATGCGAGACGGGGTTCAGCATCTGGAAAACGCGCCAGGCCTCTTCTGCCCTGCCCTGTTCGGCAAAGGCCAGCGCCACCCAGGTGGCCGCATGGGTATATTGCCCGCCATTCTCGCGCACGCCCGGCGGATAGGCCTTGATGTAGCCCGGATCCTGCGACGTCCGTTCGAGCGGCGGCGTGAACAGCCGCACGATGTGCTGGTCCGGATCGACCAGTTCGGCCATCACTGCGTCCATAGCCTTCAGCGAGCGCTGCTCGTCGCCTTCACCTGACAAGACGCTCCAGGACTGGCCGATCGAATCGATCCGGCACTCCAGCGCCTCGCTCGTGCCGAGCGGCGTGCCGTCGTCGTAGTAGCCACGGCGGTAGTAGTCGCCGTCCCAGCCTGCGGTGTCGAGCGCCTTCTTCAGGGCTTCGAGATGAGCCTCCCAGCGGGTGACGCGGGACTGGTCCTTACGCTCGCGAGCGTAGGGCAGGAAGCCTCGCAGGGTGCCCGCAAGGAACCAGCCAAGCCAGGTGCTGGTGCCCTTGCCGGCAGCACCGACACGGTTCATGCCATCGTTCCAGTCACCGCCGAGGATCAGCGGCAGGCCGTTCTCGCCGGTCCGCTTGATCGCGAGATCGAGCGCGCGAGCGCAATGCTCGTAGACGTCGGCGACCTCCTCGGAGATTTCCGGCTTGTAGAAGGCATCGTGCTGGCCCTCTTCGAGCGCCGGACCGCTGATGAAAGCGATCTGCTCACCCAGGATGTCGAAGGTCCCGGTCACCGAGCAGTAATGCGTTACGGCATGGGCGAGCCAGACGACGTCGTCGGAGATCATCGTGCGCACGCCGGCGCCGGTTCCCGGCAGCCACCAATGCTGTACGTCACCCTCGACGAACTGGCGGGCCGCGGCGTTCAGGATCTGCGCCCGGGCAAGCTCCGGCCGGTGGATCAGGAAGGCCAGCGTGTCCTGCAGCTGGTCACGGAAGCCGAAGGCACCACTTGCCTGATAGAAGGCGGAGCGCGCCATGATACGGCAACCGAGGCTCTGGTAGGGCAGCCAGTTGTTGATCATGGCGTCGAAGGCCGGATCCGGCGTTTCCACCTTCACGATATCGGTGAAATCGCGCCAGAACGTCTTTGCGGACTGAAGGACCGTGTCGAATGCGGTCTCGCGCAGTTCGCCGATCACGGCACGAAGCTGATCTTCATTGTCGGCATCACCGAGAATGAAGACGATCTGCTGCTCGGCACCGGGTTCGATGGTCAGATCGGACGCGATGACGGCGCAGGGATCACCGTCGACCTCGACGGAGCCCGAGAGTTCGGTGCCCGATAGCACCGCCTGCGGCACGAGGATGCCGCCCAGTGAGCCCAGGAATTCCCGCCGGCTCGCAGTGTAGCCGGCAGCCTGTCCACCATCGACCGTGAAGAACGCCGAGCGGCCGGCATAGTCGATGCTGTAGGGGTTGGTCGCAACCAGCGCCGTTGTCTCCTCATCCCACTTCGAGAGGATGAAAGGCGCCGAGCGGGCGCGGTTGTTGCCGAGCACCCACTCGTTGTAGCCGTAGAGCCTCAGCCGCCGCGCCGTCGCCGCACGATTGCGGATCGAGACGCGGATAAGCTTTGCCGGCAGGCTCCGGTGCACCGTATGGGTCGCCTCGATCTCGAGATCGTCCTGGGTGCTGCGGAAGCTCGAATAGCCGAGCCCGTGCGCCGTTTCGAACACGACCGAGCGGCGACGCGAGAGCGACGCATAGGGCGTCGACACAGAACCGCTCTCCATGTCGCGGATGAAGATCGCCTCGCCCGGACGGTTGATGACCGTGTCGTTGGTCCACGGCGTCAGCTGGTAATCACGCGAGTTGCGGCTCCAGGAGAAGGCAGCACCTTCCGCCGAAACGTGGAAGCCGAACTGCTCGTTGGAGATGACGTTGATCCAGGGCTGCGGCGTCGCTTCGCCGCCACGCAGGCGCACGACATATTCGCGGCCGCCTTCGGCAAAGCCGCCGAAGCCGTTCCAGAATGACAGGCCATCACCCTTGATTTCCGCCGGGGCAACGTCCGCCTTCTCCTGCGGCGCCGCCAGCAGCGGCCCGACAAACTCACCGCTCTTCTCGGCCCCCTTCACCGGTGCCGGCGAATAGAGCGAGTTGGCGCGGGCGATCTGGTCGGAGATCGTGCCGTTGCGGGCATGGAAGACGGCGCGCGAGGCCGACAGCAGGGTCGACCACGTTTCCGCCTCCATCAGGTCACGCCGCACCGAGAAGATGTGCTGACGCGGACCATCCGAAAGGCCGCGAAGCCTCAGGTTCTCGCACATGGAATCGAGCGCATGCTGCATGTCCTGCGCATAGGACGAGGCCCGTTCGTTGATGATCACGAGATCGGCGGTGATGCCACGGGCGCGCAGGTATTCCTGGGCGCGCAGCGCTTCGCGGGCAATGCCGAGATCACCGTCGTCGTTGATGCGCAGGCAGAAGATCGGGTAGTCGCCCGAGATCGCCAGCGGCCAGAGCTTCGACTGGGAGTCGAGGCCGGCCTGCACCGTCGCCGTATCGGCACGCAGGTGCATGTCCGGATAGACGAGGTAACGGCCAAGCATCTGGAAGCTCGCAGCCTCCTGCGACGTGACGCCGACGTGGCGCATCTGCACCTGGCTGCGGGTCCAGGCGTGGATGAGCTCCTGGTTGAAGGTCTCCGGATGGCGATAGCGGTCGATCGCCCGATCGACCTCCTCGCGGCTCGGCGCGGCGATCGTCCAGAAGACGACACTAACCTTCTTGCCGGCGGGCACGCGCACGACGCGGCGCAGCGACATGATCGGATCGAGCGTGAACCCATCGGTTCCCGAAAGCACCGCATCCGTGTCGAAGGCGGCCGCTTCGGCAAGCGTCCGGCCCGGGCCGATGAAGCGGCGACGATCCGTCTCCGCCTCCGTGTGGCGGTCGCTGCCGGCATTGTCGGTAACGAGATGCGCCACTTCCATGTCCGGATCGCTGGAACTGCGCTTGTTGCGGCTGACGCGGATGACGTCGCCGCGGCGGCTGATTTCCGTGCGCACGAACATCTTCGAGAAGGCCGGGTGGGCGCTGTCGGCCTCATCGGTCGAAAGCACAGGCTCGGCATAGGAGGTCACTTCGATGAAGCGATCCTGCGTGCCGGTATTGAGCAGGATGACACGACGGCCTTCGGCATCGTGTTCGGTGGCGACGATGCACTCGACCTCGCTGGTGAGATCGCCGACGGTCTTGACGAATTCCGCCTTGTCGTCGCCGAAGCGGGTCAGCATCTTTTCACCCGCGGCGCGCCGCGGCTCCGCGGTCGCCGACCACCAGTCGCCGGTCGTCGTGTCGCGCAGGAAGATGAAGGTACCGCTGCGGTCCTCCACCGGATCCGGCTTCCAGCGGGTGACGGACTGGCCGTTCCAGCGGGCGTAACCGGCGCCGTTGGCCGTCAGCATCACCGAGTAGTGGCCGTTGGAGAGAAACACGGTCTCGCGGTCCTGCGAAAGCGGGTTCTCGATGATGCGGACCTCAGGGCGCAGCAGATCGTCCTGGCCCTTGCCGACCGATTCCGGCTCGCGCTTGGCATTCATGATCGGAATGTCGCGCGGCGCCTTTTCCTGCAGCAGCAGTTCGGCAGCTTCGATCACCGGATCGGCGTGGAACCACTCGCGCAGGCGGCCGTTGAAGACGACGTTGGCGACAGCCGCAATCGACATGCCATGGTGGTGCGCATAGTAGTTGCGCACGACCGCGCACTTCTGGCCCTCAGGCACGCGCGTCGGCGTGAAGTCGACGGCA
>NZ_JAEPRP010000041.1:29721-44384 GCF_016652895.1 Ensifer sp. SSB1 | reverse complement strand
GTCGGCGCAGCGGTTGGTTTCGCTCGCCATGTCCGAGCGGCTGATCAAGGTCCGGCTCGACCATCCGATTGCCGCATGCCTCGAGGCGGCCGCCGGTCTTCGCGACAGATACGGGCTGAAACATGTCGAGGTGGTGCCGAGCGATCCCGGTTCGACTTCGACGACCGTCGGCATCGCCGAGGCAGGAGCGGCAGAGATCGAGCGCTGGCTGAAGTCGCCGGAGCCGCAGGTGCTGGCGATCGGCACAGGCCGCACATTGAAGGCAGCCGTCGACCAGTTGCCGCCGATGGAATGTCCGCAGCACCGCATCGTGTCACTCACCGGCAATATCGGCCTCGACGGCTCGGCCGCCTATTACAACGTCATCTTCAGCATGGCCGATGCGGTCAAAGCCCGGCATTTCCCGATGCCGTTGCCGGTGCTTGCCGCTTCGGCTGAGGAGCGGGAGGTGCTGCACAGCCAGAGCCTGGTGCAGGTGGCGCTGAAGCTCGGGGCCGAAGCCAATGTCGCCTTCGTCGGCGTCGGCGAACTCGGGCCCGATGCGCCACTCTGCCAGGACGGGTTTCTGGCGCAGGAGGAGATGGCCGACCTCACTCGGGCCGGGGCGGCGGGCGAGATCTGCGGCTGGATGTTCGATCATGACGGCGCGCTGCTATCCGGCAGCTTCAACGAACGCGTCGCGTCGGTGCCGCTTCCCTCGCGGGACAAGGCGTCGGTGATTGGTCTTGCCAAGGGCCGGCGCAAATATGAAGCCCTGAGGGCGGCCGTGAAGGGCGGAATCATCAACGGCCTCATCACCGATGAGGCGACGGCGAGCTATCTGCTCAACGCATGATCGCAATATGAAACGATTGAAAGGGCCGGCCGACGCGCCGGCCCTTCGCGTTTGCGCAACGAAAAAATCGGCAATCAAAACAGTCTTCTAATGTTCCTGTGTGCAGCGCAGCAACGATTGCACATTGACATTTTGTCACGGGAAGTGAGTAATTGCTCATGAGCGAGGCAAATGCTCATTTCTTCTGGGAGGAAGTCGATGAACTTGAGAACTTTCCTGCTGGGCACGTGCTCGGCAGTCGCACTGTCGGGTCTGGCCCAAGCAGAAACCCTGACGATCGCGACCGTGAACAACGGCGACATGATCCGGATGCAGAAGCTGACGGAAGATTTCACGTCCAAGAATCCGGACATTCAGCTCGAGTGGGTAACGCTTGAGGAAAACGTGCTGCGCCAGCGCGTGACGACCGATATCGCCACCAAGGGCGGCCAGTACGACATCATGACGATCGGCACCTATGAAGTGCCGATCTGGGCGAAGCAGGGCTGGCTGCTGCCGCTCGACAATCTTGGCGCCGACTATGATGTCGACGACCTGCTGCCGGCGATCCGCTCGGGCCTCACTATCGACGGCAAGCTCTATGCAGCACCCTTCTACGGCGAAAGCTCGATGGTGATGTACCGCAAGGACCTGTTCGAGAAGGCGGGGCTGACGATGCCCGACGCACCGACCTGGGACTTCATTGCCGACGCGGCGCGCAAGATCACCGACAAGAACGCCGAAATCTACGGCATCTGCCTGCGCGGCAAGGCCGGCTGGGGCGAGAACATGGCCTTCCTGACGGCGACCGCGAACGCCTTTGGCGCCCGCTGGTTCGACGAGAACTGGAAGCCGCAGTTCGACCAGCCGGAGTGGAAGAACGCGCTCGACTTCTACGTCAAGCTGATGAACGACGCCGGACCGCCCGGCGCCTCCTCCAACGGCTTCAACGAGAACCTGTCGCTGTTCCAGACCGGCAAGTGCGGCATGTGGATCGATGCGACCGTGGCTGCGTCCTTTGTCACCAACCCGAAGGAATCGACGGTTGCTGACAAGGTCGGTTTTGCGCTTGCTCCCGACACCGGGCTTGGCAAGCGCGGCAACTGGCTCTGGGCCTGGAACCTCGCGATCCCCGCGGGTTCGCAGAAGGTGGCCGCGGCCGAGAAGTTCATCTCCTGGGCAACCGGCAAGGACTATCTGAAGCTCGTCGCCGACAAGGAAGGCTGGGCCAACGTACCTCCGGGCACGCGCACCTCGCTCTACGCCAACCCCGAGTACCAGAAGGCGGCGCCGTTCGCGAAGATGACGCTCGACTCGATCAACGCGGCCGACCCGAAGAACCCGGCGGTGAAGCCGGTTCCCTATGTCGGTGTGCAGTTCGTGGCGATCCCGGAATTCCAGGGTCTCGGCACGGCGGTGGGCCAGCAGTTCTCGGCAGCGCTTGCAGGCCAGATGAGCGTCGACCAGGCACTTGCCAGCGCCCAGCAGCTCACCGAGCGTGAGATGACCAAGGCCGGCTACATCAAGTGAGGCTCCCAAGGGCCCGGGGTGCTGGCCGCAAATGGCCGGCGCCCCGGTAATTCTCCTTCGGGCGGCTCTCCTGGAGGAATTTCCGCGGCGCGCGCGGCGAGCCCACGCGCGCCCGGTCCGAGCTCTCGAACAAGCGTTGAATTCCATCATTTGGGGGACGCCATGGCGACCTTGCACACACGCTCCGCCGCGCGGCTGATGATCGCGCCTTCGGTGCTTCTGCTTCTGGCCTGGATGATCGTTCCCCTGGCCATGACGATCTACTTCTCGTTCCTGCGCTACAATCTTCTGATGCCGGGCATGGAAGAGTTCGCCGGCTTCACGAACTACAAATACTTCCTGACCGATCCCGCTTTCTTCCAGGCGATCTTCAACACGCTGGCGATCGTGCTCGGCGTGCTCTTCATCACCGTCGTCGGCGGCATCGCGTTGGCGCTGCTTCTCGACCAGCCGATGTTCGGGCAGGGGATCGTGCGTATCCTGGTGATCGCGCCCTTTCTGATCATGCCGACAGTGGCCGCACTCGTCTGGAAGAACATGTTCATGAACCCGGTCAACGGGCTCTTTGCCTGGATCGCCAAGCTCTTCGGGCTGCAGCCCTTCGACTTCCTCGCTAATGCGCCGTTGATGTCGGTGATCCTGATCGTCGCCTGGCAATGGTTGCCCTTTGCGACGCTGATCCTCTTGACGGCGCTGCAGTCGCTCGACGAGGAGCAGAAGGAAGCAGCGCAGATGGACGGCGCCGGCGCCTGGAGCCGCTTCATCTACTTGGTGCTGCCGCATCTTTCCCGCGCGATCACCGTCGTCATCCTTATCCAGACGATCTTCCTGCTCTCGGTCTTCGCCGAAATCCTGGTCACCACCAATGGCGGCCCGGGCACACAGAGCACCAACCTGACCTTTCTCGTCTATGCGCAGGCCCTGCTGCAGTTCGACGTGGGGGGGGCTTCGGCTGGCGGCATCATCGCGGTCATCCTCGCCAACATCGTCGCATTCTTCCTGATGCGCATGATCGGCAAGACGCTGGAGGCTTGAGAACCATGGCACGCAACGTCTCCACCCAAAGAAAGATCGTCGTCACCGTCGTCGCCTGGACGATCGGCATCCTGATCTTCTTCCCGATCCTCTGGACGTTCCTGACGAGCTTCAAGACCGAGGCAGAAGCGATCGCTTCGCCGCCGTCGCTGTTCTTCTTCGACTGGACGACGGAGAACTATCACGAGGTGCAAAGCCGCTCGAATTACTTCCTGCACTTCATGAACTCGGTCGTCATCTCCTTCGGCTCGACGCTGATTGGTCTCATCATTGCCATTCCGTCCGCCTGGGCGATGGCGTTCGCCCCGACCAAGCGCACCAAGGACGTCTTGATGTGGATGCTCTCCACCAAGATGATGCCGTCGGTCGGCGTGCTGGTGCCGATGTACCTGATGTTCCGCAACACCGGCCTGCTCGACACCCGCACCGGCCTCGTGATCGTGCTGACGCTGATCAACCTGCCGATCATCATCTGGATGCTCTACACCTACTTCAAGGAGATCCCCGGCGAGATCCTGGAGGCTGCGCGCATGGACGGCGCCTCGCTCTCCAAGGAAATCATCTACGTGCTGACGCCGATGGCGATCCCGGGCATCGCCTCGACGCTGTTGCTCAACATCATCCTCGCCTGGAACGAAGCGTTCTGGACGCTGAACCTCAGCGCTGCCAAGGCAGCGCCGCTCACGGCCTTCATCGCCTCCTATTCGAGCCCCGAGGGCCTGTTCTACGCCAAGCTCTCGGCCGCCTCGACCATGGCGATCGCCCCCATCCTCATACTCGGCTGGTTCTCGCAGAAGCAGCTCGTACGCGGCCTCACCTTCGGCGCGGTCAAATAAGGGATACGACAATGGGAAGCATTACACTCAGCAAGGTTTCGAAGGTCTTCGGCGCCCATGCCGTCATCCCCTCGATCGACCTCGACATCAACAATGGCGAGTTCGTCGTCTTCGTCGGCCCGTCAGGTTGCGGGAAGTCGACGCTGCTCCGGCTGATCGCCGGCCTCGAAGACGTCAGTGACGGTGACATCGTCATCGACGGCAAGAATGCCACCGAACTGCCGCCGGCCCAGCGCGGCCTGTCGATGGTGTTCCAGTCCTACGCGCTCTATCCGCATATGAGCGTGCGCTCGAACATCGCCTTTCCCTTGAAGATGGCGGGCGAGGACAAGGCCGTCATCGACAAGAAGGTAACGGATGCGGCCCGCGTGCTGAACCTCACCGACTATCTTGACCGCAAGCCGCGGCAGCTTTCTGGCGGCCAGCGCCAGCGCGTCGCGATTGGCCGGGCGATCGTGCGCCAGCCGAAGGCGTTCCTTTTCGACGAGCCTCTGTCGAACCTCGACGCGGCACTGCGCGTCAACATGCGGCTGGAAATCAGCCAGCTGCACCAGGATCTGAAGACGACGATGATCTACGTCACCCACGACCAGGTGGAAGCCATGACCATGGCCGACAAGATCGTGGTGCTGAACCGTGGCCGTATCGAGCAGGTGGGCTCACCGCTCGACCTTTACCACAAGCCGGACAATCTCTTCGTCGCCGGCTTCATCGGCTCGCCGCGCATGAATTTCGTCAGCGGTGCGGCGGCTTCCGCCTATCAGACTCATACGATGGGGATTCGACCGGAGCATCTGGCACTCTCCAAGGACAGCGGCGCGTGGCAGGGCACGGTCGGCGTCGCCGAACATCTCGGCTCCGATACGTTCCTGCATGTCAATGTCGATGACGGCATCGGCACGGTGACGGCGCGCGTCAGCGGTGATTTCGCCGTGACGCATGGCGATCGCGTGTTCCTGACGCCCGATCCGCAGCGCGTGCATAGGTTCGACGACAAGGGGCTGGCGGTTCGATGAAACGGCTTGAAGGAAAGAGCGCGCTGATCACAGGGTCAGCGCGGGGGATCGGTCGTGCTTTCGCGGAAGCCTATATCGGCGAGGGCGCCACGGTCGCGATCGCCGACATCAACATCGAGCGTGCGCGGCAGACGGCCTCCGAGATCGGTGCCGGCGCCTATGCGGTCGAGATGGACGTCACCAATCAGGCTTCGATCGATGCGGCAATCGCTTTGGTCGTCAAGGAAACGGGTGGCCTCGACATCCTCGTCAACAACGCCGCACTCTTCGATCTTGCGCCGATCGTCGAGATCACTCGCGACAGCTACGACCGGCTGTTTTCGATCAATGTGGCCGGCACCCTGTTCACGCTGCAGGCGGCCGCAAAGCAGATGATCGCGCAAGGGCGGGGCGGCAAGATCATCAACATGGCGAGCCAGGCCGGACGTCGTGGCGAAGCATTGGTCGCCATCTATTGCGCCACCAAGGCGGCGGTCATCAGCCTCACCCAGTCTGCCGGGCTCAATCTCATCAAGCACGGCATCAACGTCAACGCGATCGCGCCCGGTGTCGTCGATGGCGAGCACTGGGACGGCGTCGATGCGCTGTTTGCCAAATACGAAAACCGCCCGCGCGGCGAGAAGAAGAAGCTGGTCGGTGCCGAAGTGCCCTTCGGCCGCATGGGAACGGCTGCGGACCTGACCGGGATGGCGATCTTTCTCGCTTCAGCCGAGAGCGACTACGTCGTCTCGCAGACCTACAACGTCGACGGCGGCAACTGGATGAGCTGAGCCTGCGCCAGCCGGTGAAGCCTCGAAAGGATACGGGACCATGACGACCAAACTCTCAACTGCCGCCCTCGACACGATCAAGGCCAAGGCCGGCGTGCCGAACTACGACCGATCGCAACTGACGGCTGGCATCGTGCACTTCGGCGTCGGCAACTTCCACCGGGCGCATCAGGCCGTCTATCTCGACGATCTCTTCAACGCCGGCCACGACAGGGACTGGGCCATCATCGGCGCCGGTGTGCTTCCCTCCGACGCAACGATGCGCGCCAAGCTCGCTGCGCAGGATTTCCTGACGACCGTCGTCGAGCAGGACAACAACCGCACCGGCGCCCATGTCACCGGCGCGATGATCGACTATCTGGATCCTGGCGATGTCGCGGCGATCGTCGCGAAGCTCACCGATCCGGCAATCCGCATCGTCTCGTTGACGATCACCGAAGGCGGCTATTTCATCGATCCGGCCTCGGGTGTGTTCAACCCGACCCACCCTGATATCGTTGCCGATGCGCAGAACCCGGCGACCCCGAAGACGGTGTTCGGACTGATCGTCGCCGGCCTGAAGGCACGTCGCGACAGGAACGTGCCGCCCTTCACCGTGATGTCCTGCGACAACATTCCGGGCAATGGCGAAGTCACTCACGCGGCAGTCGCGGGGCTCGCCCGTCTGTTCGACCCGGCCTTCGCCGACTGGATCGAGGCCAATGTCGCCTTTCCGAACGGCATGGTCGACCGGATCACACCGGCGACAGGTGCGCGAGAGATCGGCATCGTCGCCGACGAATACGGCATTGAGGACGCTTGGCCGGTGTTCTGCGAGGAGTTCAAGCAGTGGGTGCTGGAGGATCATTTCCCGCTTGGCCGCCCGGCGCTGCAGAAGGTCGGCGTCCAGTTCGTGCCCGATGTCGCGCCCTACGAGCACATGAAGATCCGCATCCTCAACGGCGGGCATGCGGCGATCGCCTATCCCGCCGCCTTGCTCGACATTCATTTCGTCCATGAGGCGATGGAGGAGCCGCTGATCCGGGCCTTCCTTGCCAAGCTGGAACATGACGAGATCATCCCGGTCATTCCGCCGGTGCCGAACACCGATCTTGGCGACTACTACACGCTGATCGAGACGCGCTTTTCCAATCCGAAGATCGGCGACACGATCCCGCGGCTGGCGCAGGACGGCTCCAACCGGCAGCCGAAATTCATCCTGCCTTCGACCGCCGACCGGCTGGCGCGCGGCGAGGACGTCGTGGGTCTCTCGCTGGTTTCGGCGCTGTGGTGCCGTTACTTCGCAGGCACGTCGGACAGCGGCAAGGCGATCGTTTTCAACGACCAGAGCGCCGACCGGCTGAACAAGGCCGCACTTGCCGCCAAGGACGATCCGATGGCCTTTCTGGCTCTCGGCGATATCTTCGGCGACGTCGCGCGCTCCGACCTCTTCCGCCAACGTTTCAGCCATGCATTGAAAACCCTCTGGGAAAAAGGTACGCGCGCTACGCTCCAGCTTTATCTGGACGACAAGCTCACCGCATAATTCCCTGGGTCGAACGCGGCTCCGGGCATCAAATTATGCGCCAATTCAAAGTGTTGCAGCGACCTTGGCGCGCCCTTGAAAGACGCGCGGCGCTGTAAGGGGTAGGGTGCGATGGCGGACGGTCAGTCCAGGCTGGTGATTTTCGATTGTGACGGTGTGCTGGTCGACAGCGAACCGATCTCGCTGGAGGTGCTGGTGGACGTTCTCTCGGCCGCCGGCGTTTCGATGACCACCGAGGAAGCGACGGAACGCTTTCTCGGGCGCAGCCTGAAGAGCATGTCGGCGATCCTCCACGAGGAATACGGTCTTGCCACCGATGACGCGTTTCTCGAAGGCATGCGCCTTCGCCTTTACGATCGTTTCCGCACCGAACTGCAGCCGATTGCGGGAATTCGCCAGGCGGTCGAGGGGCTTTCGGGCGCGTGCTGCGTCGCCTCGTCCAGCCAGCCGGAACGCATCCGCCTGTCGCTCACCGTCACCGGCCTCATCGACCTCTTCGAGCCGAACATCTTCTCCGCCACAATGGTGAAACACGGCAAGCCGGCGCCCGACCTCTTCCTGCATGCGAGCCGACACATGGGTTTCGCGCCTGAGGATTGTGTCGTCGTCGAGGATAGCCCGGCCGGTATCGAAGCGGCGAAGGCGGCGGGCATGCGGGTCTTCGCCTTTGCCGGCGGTAGCCACGCGCGAACTGACAAGCATCGGCAAAGTCTCTCCGATCTCAGCCCCGACGTGCTGTTTGACGACATGGGTGAATTGTTACAGTTTGTCGGCAGATAGCAGGGATGGAACGAGAGCGGGACGAGGATGGTGTGAGCAATTTTGCGTTCGCATCCCCGCTCTGAGTTATGACAATCGATCGCGGTTTTGACTTCGGGTCGAGCGACCCGAAACGACCGTGATCCAGGGGGCGGGACTTTCATTGATGCGTGAATTCGTCGTTGCGGTCGATGTCGGTACCGGCAGTGCGCGCGCCGGTATCTTTGACCGGAAGGGCATGCTGCTAGCGCGTGCCGACCTGCCGATCGCCATGAACCGGCCGGAAGAAAACCATGCCGAGCATGATTCCGAGGATATCTGGCGCGCCGTCTGCGGCGCGGTCAAGGCGGCGAGAGATAAGGCCGGGATCGCCGCGGAAGGCATTGCTGCGATCGGGTTCGACGCAACGTGCTCGCTGGTGGTGCGCGACCGCGAGGGCAAGCCGCTTTCGGTCAACCGCAAGGGCGAGGCGCGCTGGGACACGATCGTCTGGCTCGACCATCGCGCGCTCGCCGAGGCGGATTTCTGCACAGCGACCGGCCATCCGGTGCTCGACTTTTCCGGGCGCGTCATGTCGCCGGAAATGGAAATGCCGAAGCTGATGTGGCTGAAGCGCAATCTGCCGCAACAGTGGCAGAAGGCCGGCTTCTTCTTCGATCTTGCCGACTATCTTTCCTGGAGAGCGACGGGCAGTGCTGCACGTTCGCGCTGCACGCTGACGGCGAAGTGGAACTATCTGGCGCATGAGAAACGCGGCTGGCAGTCCGACTATCTTGAAAAGATCGGACTTGAGGACCTGCTGGAGCGCGGCGGATTGCCGGAGGAAAGCTTGCCGATCGGAAGTTCGGTCGGGCATCTGAATGCAACGGCAGCGGCCGAACTCGGTCTGGACGAGGGCTGCCAGGTGGCGCCGGGGATGATCGATGCCTATGCCGGGGCGCTCGGCGTCGTCGGCGGCTTCATCGGCAAACCGGAGAAGCTCGAAAAGCAACTGGCGCTGATCGCCGGCACGTCGAGCTGCATCGTCGCCTTTTCCAAGGACATGAAGCCGGGCTTCGGCATGTGGGGCCCCTATTACGAAGCGGTTCTTCCCGGGGCTTGGCTGATCGAGGGCGGCCAGTCGGCGACCGGCGCGCTGCTTGACCATATCGTGCGGCTGCATGGCGGTGGCCTGGAGCCGACGGCGGCGACCCATGGCCGGATCATTTCCCGCGTGCAGGAACTGCGTGCCGAGCAGGGGGTGGCCTTTGCCGATCGGCTGCACGTGCTGCCCGATTTCCATGGCAACCGCTCGCCGCTCGCCGACCCGCATGGTCTGGGTGTCATCAGCGGCCTGCCGCTCGATTCCTCCTTCGACGCGCTTTGCCGCCTCTATTGGCGCACCTGTGTCGCGATCGCGCTCGGCATCCGTCACATCCTGGAGATGATGCGCGAGGTCGGCTACCAGCTCGACACGCTGCACGTCACCGGCGGCCATGTCCGCAATGCGCTGCTGATGGAGCTTTACTGCGATGTTACCGGTTGCCGGGTCGTGGCGCCTGAGGCGCCGGATGCGGTGCTGCTCGGTACGGCAATGGCGGCGGCGGTTGCCGGCGGCATTCATGAGGACCTGGCAGCTGCGGGCACGGCCATGGCGTCGGACGGACATGAACGCCTGCCGAATGCAAGCGCTCGTGACGCTTACGACCGCGATTACCGCCGTTTCCTGGCGCTCTACCGCCACCGCGACGAACTCGACGGAATGCAGTGAACCGGCCAACGGAAACGGTCGGGCCAGGTGCATGGAACTTTTTGCCCCGTCGCGCATTTTGTTTGCGACCGGACGGTGGCGCGCATAGCCCCCAATGCCGCGCCGGAGGCAGACCCGCCGGCCTACAACTCACACTCCCCGAGTGAGTTGCACATACCAGCCAGTGCCTTCCCTCGGCACTGGCTGTCGTGTTTCTGGGGTAGCCGAAGAGATGCTGCGGAACTGTGAAATTGCGGGATGGGCCGGTCGACATGCAATGTGGTCGGTGCGTGCCCTGGCGCGAATGTCAGGAAAGGGCGAAAATATGATTTGGGCAAGCATGATTTGGGGAAGGCCGATCGATTTGCCGCTTAGACGAAGCGTCAAAATGCACGACGGCGCCGAACGCCATTGAAGGCGCACGACGCCGCAGTATTCTGAATTACCTGCATGTTTGCCTTTGACCGACTGCGATCAAAGGAAACATGCAGGTTGCACTCAGGCCGCCGCCTTGGTGGATTCGTTGAAGAACAGCGCCTGGCTGATCAGCGCCTTGACCATATCCGGGTTGAACGGCTTGGTGACCAGGAAGGTCGGTTCCGGCCGCTCGCCGGTCAGGAGTCGTTCGGGGAAGGCGGTGATGAAGATCACCGGAATGGCGCTGGTCTTCAGGATGTCGTTGACGGCGTCGATGCCCGAGCTGCCGTCGGCGAGCTGGATGTCGGCAAGCACCATGCTTGGCCGGGTCCTCTTGTAGAGGGCGATGGCTTCGTCGCGCGTCCGGGCGATGCCGGTGACCCGGTGGCCGAGGCTCTCGACCATCTGTTCGATGTCGATGGCGATCAGCGGCTCGTCCTCGATGATCATGATATCGGTTGCGACCTGACGCGAGATTTCCTGCGAGGCGCGGTCGAGCAGGCCACCGACCTTTTCGGTGGACACGTCGAGAACTTCGGCGGCTTCCTCCGGGCGGAAGCCTTCGACAGAGACGAGCAGGAAGGCCTGACGGGCAAGAGGCGAGACGGTTGCGAGATTGATCGACGCGCGCTGTTCCCAGGCAAAGGGCGAGACCGGTTCCGGCACAAGCACGGACGAGGAACCGAAGAGTGACGTGAACAGCCGGAACAGGCCAACGCGATCATTGCTTGCTTCCGGGAAAATCGACGTGTCGGCGATCAGCGCTTCGAGAACGGCCGCAACATAGGCGTCGCCTGATGTCTGCGAGCCGGTCAGCGCTCGCGAGTAACGGCGCAGATACGGCAGAAGCGGTGCGATCCGCGTGGACAATGTCATAGGGGAACTCCCTCGAAAATCGTTTTACGGTGACGTTCCGAGAACGCTCCTCGTAAAAAAAGGTTCCGTGAGGGAACATTTCAATTTTCTGCTGCGTTATGGCGGCTATGGACACTCGAAGGCGACAGTTTGACAATGAAATATAAAACAGGGGCAGGGCGGACTACCGGCACGACCTTATGGACAGAAGACCCGAATGCGCAGATCGCATCGAAGCTGAAGGCGCTCTATCAGTCCGTTCAGGAAGAGGCGATACCCGCGCGTTTTCTCGATCTTCTGGAAAAACTCGACGCAGCCGAGCAGCAATCGGTACTGCAGGGCAGGGAGTGAGTGCCGGAATGTCGTCCGAAAAGAATGATTTCAAGCGAGAGATGCTTGCCGCGTTGCCGAGCCTGCGTGCTTTCGCCATGTCGTTGATCGGTCGCCACGACCGCGCCGACGACCTGGTGCAGGACACGATCATGAAGGCCTGGGCGAAGCAGGACCATTTCGAGATGGGCACCAATATGAAGGCCTGGCTCTTCACGATCCTGCGCAACGAGCTCTACAGCCAGATGCGCAAGCGCGGGCGCGAGGTGCAGGATACGGACGGACACTTCACGGAGTCGCTCGCCCATCATCCCGAGCAATACGGCTCGCTCGACCTGCAGGATTTCCGACGGGCGCTCGATATGCTGCCGCCGGATCAACGCGAAGCCATCATCCTGGTCGGAGCGTCCGGCTTTTCCTACGAGGAGGCAGCGACGATCTGCGGCTGTGCCCTCGGTACGATCAAGAGCCGGGTCAACCGCGCGCGCCAGCGGCTGCAGGATATCCTGCAGGTGAAAGGTGAAAACGACTACGGACCGGATGAAACCTCGGCTCCGATCACGTCGCGCGCCTTCGTCTCCTGAGGGTAGAATTTCGGGCAGGACACCGTTGCAAAACTGGCGGTGTCCTGCTTTCACTGGCGGCTTGAGCCCAAAGGGACAGGCCGTAACGGCTGGCATCGACTGACGAATGCGCAGTGATGACGATTTTGGGGCGAGACGTTTCCAAGATCGAGCGGGAAGCGGGTAGGCTCTGAGGGCTCCTGATCCCGTTCAGATTGAGAATTGAGACCGTATGCGCGTGAGGACAGAGAAAACGGATCCGCCCGTGACGAGGCTGCTCGACGCGCCCGAGCGTCTTGGCGTTCTGCATGCAACCGTGCCCGATATGGCCGTTCCGGACCGGGACTTCGACGGGATCGTCGAAATCGCCGCAGGACTTTTCGACGCTCCGATTGCGCTGGTGACGCTAATCGACCGTGAATGGCAATGGTTCAAGGCCGCCGTCGGCACCGACGAGACCCGTGCCCCATCCGAAGACGCATTCTGCGCGCATGTGTCGACCGCGGCCGACGCCTGCCTCGTCGTGCCCGATGCTTCGATCGATCCGCGCTTCGCGCGTCACCGGCAGGTCAAGGGGCCGCCATTCTTGCGCTTCTATGCCGGTGCGCCGATCGTGCTCGACGGGCAGGCGGTGGGTACGGTCTGCGTGTTCGACGACAAGCCGCGCTCCGCGGTGTCGCCACCGCTCGTCGATCAGTTGTGCCGGCTGGCCGCGCTCGCTGCGTCCCTGTTCAAGGTCAAGGACGAGGCACGTCGGCGCGCGCTGAAGGAAGCGGCGTTGTCGCGCGAGGAGCAGCGCCATGCGATGGCGCTCGAGGCAGCCAATATCGGCAGCTGGCTGTGGGATATCCGCTCGGGCGCGATCGCCGGCAACAGCGCGCTGAAACGCATGTTCGGGCTCTCGGCCGAAAGTTCCGTCGGTGCGCGGGAGATCTTCGGTGCGATCCATGTCGACGATCGCGGCGCGACGTTTTCCAAGCTTCGCCAGGCGATGAAGGCCGACGACGAATATGACGGGATGTTCCGCATCGGCGATACCGGTCGCTGGCTGCTCGGCCGCGGCCGCGTGCACGACCGGGACAGCAAGGGCAATCCACTCACCTTCATCGGCGTGACGATCGATGTCACTGACCAGCAGGCTTCGGTGCAGCGCACGCGGCTGCTGCTCAAGGAACTCAACCACCGGGTCAAGAACACGCTGGCCATGCTGCAATCGCTTGCGCGTCAGACGCTTCGCCAGACAAGCGACCCAGCCGAATTCATGACCGCCTTTGCCGGTCGCCTGCAGGCGATCTCCGAGGCGCATGGTCTGCTCTCCGATCACGAATGGGGCACCATCCGGCTTGCCGACCTGATCGCCAAGCAATTGCTGCCGCATGTGAGCGCCTATGCGGATCAGATCGAGTTGCACAAGGATGACGTGTCGCTTGGTCCAGACCAGGCCGTAGGTCTCGGATTGGTTCTGCACGAACTTGCAACCAACGCGGTGAAGTACGGGTCGCTGTCCGTGCCGAAAGGAAAAGTGGTGCTGACCGCGCGTAACGTCGTCGAAGACGGCGACACGATCCTGCATCTCACCTGGACCGAGGTCGGCGGGCCGCCGGTGCGCGAACCGAAGCGGCGCGGCTTCGGCACCATTCTCATCGAGCGCAGCTTGGACAAGGTGCTGGGCAGTTCGGTGAAGGTCGAGTATCTGCCTGCCGGGGTCACGGCGCTGATCCGCCTGCCGCTTTGAAAAATCGGGCCTAGCCATCAAGGCAAAGGGCTGATGCGCCTATTAGTCGTCTTGTTTGCGTCCGCGTCGCTTGCCGGTGCCCAAGAGAGCGCCGACGGCAATAGCGGTCGCAACGGCGAGAAGCGGCTGTTTGCGCAGGATGCCTGCCGCCGCAAGGAGCGTCAGGTTGGTCTGCATTTGCGTTCGGCGGCGACGTTCTTCCTGGCGCCGACGGTCACGGTTCTGCAGCGAAATGAGGATAGCGACCAGCACCAGTGCGGTGACGACCAGCGCGACGGCGATCGCTGCGGCCGCCGCGACCGGGGAATATCGCGCGCTGAGATAAAGAAAAGTGGCTGCGAGCGCAAAGACATAGGCCGTGACGAGGAACAGCCCTATGACGCTCCAAAGGGCTGCGTTGCGCTTCACGCGAGAGGCGGTGGCGCCGATGTCGGCAGCCAAGAGGCTCGCGAGCGCGGCCGTCAGCGGTCCCATGCACTACTCCCGTCGTGATCGACACTCAGAAATTCGAGCGGGTTAAGGGCCGCAAACGATGCGCTTCCCCACTCGCTCGGACCGCGAGTTCGTGCCCGCGGTCCTCTGCGATTTGAGGTTAGCGACGAAGCAATGCTGCCACCGCGAGCCCGATCAGGGCGGCGGCGCCGAGTGTGGCGATCGGATGCTCGCGGACCGCGTGTCGAACTTGCTTTTCGGTTCCCGCATACCGGCCGCGCAAGTCGGCAAGCAACTCTTCGCCGCTCGCCAACAGC
>NZ_JAEPRP010000041.1:14751-29711 GCF_016652895.1 Ensifer sp. SSB1 | reverse complement strand
TCGCTTCGGCCTGTTCGCGGGCGTCCTGTGCCTTGCTGCGTGCCTGTTTGGATGCCGCCGATCCGCGGTCCGCCAACAACGCAACCAGTGTTGCAACGTCATCGCGCAGTTCGCTCAACTGCTCCTCGACGGAGATATCGGCGAGTTTGCCATTTTTTGTGGATCGCGAGCTCGAGCCGGAGAAGAGGCTAGGCGCCATGATGGATACTCCCTTTCACGCATGCGCCGGCCGCGAACGGTCGGCGCTGTCTGACGGAACCAGCAGGCACAACTAGAGGCCCTTGCCGGCGCTTCGGGGGAACAACGCACAAGTGCGGAAATTGTTTCGATGAATCTTGATGTTGAAGCGTGCGAATTCCGGCAACGCCGCAGGGCGCCTGTGCGAACCCGAGGCGTGGCGTCAGAGGGTCGCCGTCTGCGGCAGGACGAACGGCACGTGCGGTGCCGGTGTGGCGCCCACCTGCATGCGGCAGCCGAAGACGGCTTCCATCGTCTCGTCGGTCAGAACCTCGCGCGGCGTACCGCAGGCGCGGACCTTGCCGGCCTTCATCATCACCATTCTGTCGGCGAACATCGCCGTCAGGTTGAGATCGTGCATCACTGCGACGACGCCCCCGCCGCGCTCACAGAACTTGCGGGCGAGCTGCATGATCCCGAGCTGATGGCGGATATCGAGGCTGGACACCGGCTCGTCGAGCAGCAGGTAGCGTGGCTCGCCGTCGATGACCGGATCGGTGATCTGGCAGAGCACGCGGGCAAGCTGCACGCGCTGCTGCTCGCCACCTGACAGTTCCTGGTAGAAGCGTCCGGCAAAACCGGCCAGATCCACCGCTTCCAACGCCTCGACCGTGACCCTGTCGTGTGCGGCAGGATCCGCATTGGCGCCGGCGGCAAGGCCCAGTCTCACGACCTCGCGCACGGTGAAGGGAAAGGAGATGACGGTCGACTGGGGAAGCACCCCGCGCATCAGCGCCAGTTCCCATGGCTTCAGGCCGCGCAGGTCGCGGCCGTTGATGCGGATCGTCCCGTCGGCGGGTGAAAGCTCTCCGGAGATCGCTTTCAGCGTCGTCGTCTTGCCGGAGCCGTTCGGGCCGACGATGGCGGTCAATGCGCCGGGCAGCGCCTCGAGCGAAACGCCGTGGATGACGGGTCGGCCGCCGAGGCGGACGGAGAGATTGGAAACGCTGATCATGGTTTCGCTCACAGTCCCATGTTCGAACGGCCGCGCAGCAGGATCCAGAGGAAGAACGGCGCGCCGATAAAGGCGGTGACGATTCCGATCGGCAGCTCTGCCGGGGAAACGATGGTGCGGGCAATCATGTCGGCGAGGATCAAAAGCGTGCCGCCAAGCAGCGCTGAGGCCGGCAGCAGGTAGCGATGATCGGGGCCGATGACGAGCCGCAGCAGGTGAGGGACGACGATGCCGACGAAGCCGATGCCGCCGCTGACGGCAACGGACGCGCCGGTTGCGGCTGCGACGCTGACGATTGCGATGTTCTTCAGTCGCTGCACGGGAATGCCCATGTGGAAGGCGGCCGCCTCGCCAAGCGTGATGGCGTTCAGCCCTCGCGCCAGGAAAGGCGTTACCGCGAGTGAGGCGAGAATGATCGGGGCCGCGGCCAGGATCTTCGTCCAGTTGGCGCCGGCGAGCGAACCGAGCCCCCAGAAAGTCAGGTCGCGCAATTGCTTGTCGTCGGCTCTGAAGACCAGGACACCGGTGACGGCACCGGTCAGGGCGCCGAGCGCGATGCCGGCGAGCAGCAGCGTGGCGATCGACGTCTGACCGCCGCGGGTGGCGATGCGGTAGAGGAGCAGCGTGGTAACGAGGCCGCCTATGAAGGCTGCCACCGGCAGCGCATAGAAGCCGAATAGCGCAAAGAGCGGCCCGAAGGCAGCGGTACCGAGCACGATCAGCAGCACGGCGCCAAGGCTCGCGCCCGAGGACACGCCCACGAGACCGGGGTCGGCCAAGGGGTTGCGGAAGAGGCCCTGCATCACGACGCCGGAAACGGCGAGCGAAGCGCCGACGAGCATGCCGAGCACGGCGCGCGGCAGGCGGATATCGAGAATGATGATGCGGTCGCGGATGCTCAAGCCCTGATCGGCTTCACCGATCAGCCAGCGCCAGACGTTTGAGAGCGACGCATCGGCAGCGCCGGTCATGATCGAGCCGACGAAGGTCGCGGCGGCAAACGCGATCAGGGCGACGATGACGAGACGCGCCAGCCGCGAACGGTTGCCGGAGCGCCATTCGCTGCGGATGTCGGCGGCGAAGGCGGTCAGGCGCATGCCGCGGTCCAATGCCTCACTGCGAGGCATTGGCCTTCTTCCCGTATATGGCGGCATTCAGTTCGCGGACGGCACTTGCGGTGCGCGGGCCAAAGCCGAGCAGGTGCAGACCGTCCATGCGGATCAGCGCTTCGTTCTTTGCGGCCGGCGTGAGGCTGAGTGCCGGCAGGGCGAAGAGCTCTTTCGCCTCGGCGGAATGCTCGCCGCCGCGATCCATCATCAGGACGACATCGGGCTTGGCTTCGATGATCGCCTCGTCGGTCAGCGCCTTGTAGCCGGGGAAGGTGCCGACTGCGTTGACGGCACCGGCAAGCTCGATGATGCCGTTGGCGGCAGTTCCCTGTCCCGATGCCATGACCTTTCCACCCTGGGTGCTCAGGATGAAAAGCACGCGCTTGCGTTCACTCTCCGGCCGGGCGGCGCTCTCGGCGATGGCTGCATCGAGATCGGCTTCGACGCTCTTTGCCAGGGTCTCGGCCTTTTCCTCGACACCCAGGAAGGCGCCGACGGCGCGGATCTTCGACGGTATGCCGGCCTTGTCGAAAGTCTCGGGCACGCTGGTAAAGGCGATGTTCGCTTGCTTCAGCACAGCCAAAGCCTCCGGCGGGCCGCTGCCTTCGACGGCAATGATCGCGCTCGGGTTGGCCGCAATGATGCCTTCCGGTGCGAGCTGGCGCATATAGCCGACATCGGGCAGCGCCTTTGCCGCTTCCGGATAGGTGCTGGTGGAATCGCGACCGACGAGGCGACCTTCCTCGCCGAGCGCGTAGATGATCTCGGTGATCGCTCCGCCGACGGAAACGACGCGTGAGACGTCGGCCTTCTGCATGTCCTCGGCCATCGCCGGCCGGATGAAGGAGGGGGCGCCGGGCGCCACCGCCGGAAGCAGGAAGGGAGCCGAAAGGGCTAAGGCGGCGATCGCCAGTCCTGAGCGGCGAAGGCGACGGATGTCGAGACCGTTTATCATCTGAGTGTCCTATCCTGTCCTCAGGCGGCGACAGTCGTGTCGAGACGCGGCAGGCCTTCGGCGATCGCGCGCCATTCCGGACGCTCAGCGAGACCTTCCTTCCGCTTGCCGAAGAACTGGATGATCATCTCGCCCTTGGCGTCCAGCGCTTCGATCGAGGTGACATGGCCGTCGGCGGTCGGCTTGCGCACGGCCCAGAGCTCGGCGATATGATCGGTACGCAGATGCAGGTGGAAAGTCGGGTCCATGACGTTGAGCCACGGGCCCATCGGCGCGATCTTGGCGATCGGGCCGGAATGGATCTGGATCACGCCGCGGTTGCCGACAAAGCACATGATCGGCAGTTCGACGTCGGCGCTTTCGCGCATCATCGCTTCGATGCTGGAGGGGTCGAGCTGCCAGGCGAAATCCTCGCCGATGTTGCTGAGCGCCTGGCGACGACCGATCTTCAGCTTGCGCAGGATGCCGTGGAACTGGTGCGTGTCCGTCATTTTCATCCAGCGGTCGCGCAGTTCGACGACATCGACCACGGTCTCCGGCTTGTCGTCGGTTGCCGGCACGCTCAAGTCGGCGGTGAAATCCTGCGTCTGGTCGTCAAGGCGGAAATCCGCGACGATCTTGTCATAGGCCGCGACATTCGATTCCGGGCGCAGATGCACCTTGTGCACCGCATTGCCCCACTTGTCGAAGAACTGCAGGCTCTTGCGGACTTCGCCCTTGTCATCGGTCTTTGTTACGGCAAAGGCGTGCGCCCAGGCGCTTGGGAAAACGCGCAGATCGATCTGCTCGCCAAGCACGATGCTCGCCATCTCGCCGGGGGTGATCTTCTCGTAGACGCCGATCTTTTCATGAACCGCGCTTTCGTTGCGGGTCAGCGCCATGACTTCGCCGAGTTCCTCGACGCGCGACAGGAAGCGGTTGGCATCGGCATCGATGCGCACGGCGGTCAGCCCACATTCGGCAGCGACGAGAGCGGCTTCGGAAACGCCAAGCTGGGCTGCGATATCACGCTCGCGCATCTTCGGGTTTTCGGCGCGGTAGGCGCGGATTTCGGAAGGAGTGGGGCGGAGGCTCTCGGTCATTTTCATCTGCCTATTTGTTCAGGATCAGTTTGCCTTGGCGGGTGATCTTCATGCGGTAGATCGCGCCGTCGTGGGAAATGAGGATCTCGTTTTCGCTGCCGAAAAGTTCGCGACTTTCGATAATCCGCTGCGCGCGCCCGGCCTTGATCGGCGGCTCGGATGGGCGTGCAAGGTCTGTGTCGTTGGTCACTGCGTTTGGCCGTTTCGAGCGGGCAGGTTGCGCTGTTTTTCCAGCATTTCCTGCCGTGCAATTCGTTTACTATCTTGACTTCATTACTCATATTTATTTATGGACGCAATACCGGACTTATACACTCAAGTTAGTTATTGCCGGCTTGTGGACAAGGGCGTGCGGGGCTCGTTCGGCGGTTCGCTGCAACCTTAGGGGTTATGTCGATATGAAGTTTTCCAGCCTTCCGATTGTTTCCGTTGCTCTTGCGGCCCTGATCGTGGCGGGTGGTGCCAACGCGCAGGAGGCTGCTCCCGCTGCCGGGTTGACAATCGAGTTGAACGAGGTCGCGCCTTCGCAGAAAGGCTGCAAGCTCACCTTCGTCGCCGGCAACGCCTTTGCGCAGTCGCTGAGCAAGGTTTCCTTCGAGTTCGTGATCTTCGACCAGAAGGGTCTGGTCGAGCGCATGGCCGTGCTCGACTTCCGTGATCTGCCCGCCGGCAAGACCAAGGTTCGCCAGTTCGATCTCCCTGGTACCAATTGCGATGCCGTGAAAAGCCTGCTGATCAACGATGCGCCGGCCTGTGTGGGCGACGGCGTGCAGCCGGGCGCCTGCATGAGCGGGATCAAGACCGGCTCGAAATCGGCGGTGGAACTCAAGGGTTGAGCGGGACCGCTCGTTCGGAGCGTGGAGTTGGCGCCGCCGGTGCGGCGAAGGTTAGGCTGTAATGAAGCGTATCATCATCTGGACTGGGGCCGCCGTCATCTCGCTCGCAACGCATGGCGTTGTACTTGCGACATTGTTCGGGTCCTCCCCGCCCGAGGATGAGCCGGCACTCACGGTCGGAGGAGTGACGACCGAGGTTGCCATTCTCGGGGATGCCTTCTCCGAAACCTTGCAGGCAGGCGATCCCTCGGAAATCGTCGAGCCAACCGAGGACGTTCCAGATGAAGTCGAGCCGGAGGAGATCACGCCTGTAGAGGACACGACCTCGACCACCCCAGAAATCGTCGCGGAACAACCAAACGACTTGATTGCCACCGAGGCGGACGTGATCCTGCCAGCCGAGGAAATGCCGACCTTGCAAGTGGCCGAAGCCGTGGTGACGGCGAGGGTTGCGCCTGTTGAAACCGTCGTGCCGGAAGTAAAGCCCGAGATCGAGGAGCCCAAGAAGGAAAAAGTTGAGACACCGGAGCCGAAAAAGGAGCCGGTCAAGAAAAAGAAGGTTACCCGCAAGAAAGCCGGCGACAAGGGCGAGCAACAGCAGACTCAGGTCAAGGGCCAGGCGGACGGAGATATCAACGGCAACACTGCGACCGCCACCGGTGAGGGACGGGCGGCATCCGTCATCGGGAGCGCAGGCGAGGAGAACTACAAGGGCAAGGTCCGCTCGAAGGTCCAGCGCGTTTTTCTCCGGAAATCGCGTAGTATTCGCCGCGGTGAAGGGAATACCGTTACGGTCGCATTCGTGGTCTCGGCGAACGGCAGCCTGGCAAGCGTCAATCTCGTTCGCAGCTCCGGTTCGGACCGCCTCGACAAGGCGGCTGTCGATTCCGTCCGCAGCGCGGCGCCCTTCGCTGCCATACCGGCAGGTTCGGGCAGAAGCAGCTGGAGCTTCAGCGTTCCCATGTCCGTCAACTGAGAGGCGGACACGCTCACACGCGTATCGCAGCGACGATCTAGTCCCCTGAAAAATATGATTAGAAAACTCATGTTTATACTTTACTCGGATTATCAAGTTTAATAGGTTGCCCTCGTCACGCAGCCGAAGGGCGTGTGTCGAGAGGATATCCCGATGCGACCGGCTGCCCTTGAAGGCGCTTGTTGCACGATCAGGCGGAGAGGATTGCATGCGCGGCAAGCGTCACCAGAATGCGGCGAAGAATGGCAAGGGTCGTTCGGGTTCGGAACCGGCCGAGGCTCGCCAGGATACCGGCAAGGCAACGCTGGAAGGGCGCAGTTTTCTCTATGTCGGCGGCCGTGATTGTCAGGTGGCGCATCTGCGCGAGATTGCCAGCTCCTTTGGTGCCGAGCTGCTTCATCACGATGGCGGCCTGCGCGAGGCAGTCTCGCGCATCGACCGGGTACTGCCTTCAGTCGATTGCGTGTTCTGCCCGATCGACTGCATCAGCCATGACGCATGTCTGCGCGTGAAGACAGGCTGCAAGAAGTGGGGCAAGGCCTTCGTGCCGCTGCGCAACGGCTCGAAATCGAGCCTTGAGCGCGCGCTTCAGGACCTGACCACCAGCCGCGACGAGCGGTAATCCTCCCGAGATAAGACGAGAGTTTGCAATGAACGAAGAACGTCCTGAGCTCGCCATGATGATCGGCCTGCACAAGCTGGCGGCCCAGCAAGGCGATGGCCTGGTGCCTGAGCTCTACGAGATCCTGACGCGTCGCGCGCGCATGGTTGAAGAGAATGCCAACGTTGCTGAGTTTCCAACCTGGCAGGCGCGCCCGTCAGTTCGTGATCCGCTCAGCCTTGCAGAGCCGAAGGAAGCAACTATTCTCGCCTTTCCGCGGGCCGCAAACGACGCTGCCCGCAAGAAGGAAAGCGCCTAAAAGCAATCCCAGGAAAAGTGCGAAGCGGTTTTCCGTCCGGGATTGCGGCGTTCAAAACGAGCGAATCCAGGAAAAGTGCGTAGCGGTTTTCCGCCCGGAATTGCGCTCATTCAAAGATTTGGATCATTTCGCTGTCAGTGAAATGACCTGGGAGACCAAGATGTACGTTGCCATGAACCGTTTCCGTATCGCCATCGGCCATGAAGAGGCCTTCGAGGCCGTATGGAAGGGGCGCGATTCCAGCCTTTCAGAGATGGCAGGCTTCGTTTCCTTCCACCTGCTGCGCGGCGACAGCGTGCCGGAGGAGGGCTACACGCTCTTCGTCTCGAACTCGGTCTGGAAGGACAGGGATTCGTTTTCAGCCTGGACGAAGTCGGAGAACTTCCGCGCTGCGCACAGGAATGCCGGCGAGAACAAGGCGATGTATCTCGGTCCGCCGAAGTTTGAAGGTTTTTCGGCTGTCGAAGGTGCCTGATCCGCGCGCGTCAGTACAAGCCACCTGATTGCACATCATCGCCACCCGGACGGAAGACCCATCCGGGTGGCGAATTGCTTTTGGGTTAGGCTGACTTGCGCGGCAGGAAGGCGCCGAGCGAGACGGCGAGCCAGCCGACCATGATTGTCGTGCCGCCGAGCGGCGCCGACATCGGGAACAGACCGTGGCCCGAGATATGGCGCACCGCGAGATCAGCCGAGAACAGCGCCGTTCCAACTGCGATCAGCAAGGCCGCAACGGCGGCCGTGCGAAAGCTTGGCCAGGCGGCGTAGAGCGCGACCAAGGCCGGGGCATGCGCAAGGCACATGGCGGAAATGCCGGCGAGCAATCTCGGGTCGTCGCCGTGCGAAGCAGCGGCCGCGCTGACAACGCCGGTCAGGCCCATCAAACCGGCAACAAATAGCGTCGTTGCGCGAAATCCGCTGTGCGACATGCTCATTCCTTATTCTGCATATGAAGGGCGAGGCGGGTGATCGGGTCGAGGATGACTTGCCGGAGCTTCGGATGGTCGATCGTTTCCTCGAGCGCGCGGGTGAAGCAGAGGAGCCACTCGTCCCGTTCCTCAGGCCCGATTTCGGCGACGAAGTGGCGGCGGCGCAGCATCGGATGGCCGCGCTTTTCAACGTAGATCGGCGGTCCGCCGAGCCAGCCGGTCAGGTACTCGTAGAACTTCTCTTCGCTGCCGGAAAGATCCGGTGGATGCACTGCGCGGCAGCGTGCCGCTTCCGGCAACGTATCCATCAGCTCATAGAAACGGCGTGTCAGGGCGCGAACCGTCGGGTCGCCGCCGATGGCTTCATAGAGGGTCGTGGTTTCCGGTTCCGCCATGCTTGCGTCCTTCGTTGCGTCGGTCCTAGCGCGCGGCGACGGGGCGGACAACGATTTTCAGAAGAGGAGTTTGCGGCGTTTCATCGCGGTCGTACGTTGCTTCTCTTGACAAACCGTCTAGACGGTATCTTTATGGTAGCATGACCGAAGCTCATCGCCGCAAGAAGCAGCCGGAACAGGTGCGCCAGCAATTGCTGGAGGTTGCCGCACGCCTTTCGCACGAGCAGGGGGTGGCGGGCATCACGCTCGATGCCGTGTCCCAGGCGGCGGGCGTCAGCAAAGGCGGGCTGCTGCACCACTTTCCGAACAAGCTCGCTCTTCTCGACGGGCTGTTCGACGACCTGGTGACGCGGTTCGATTGCGAGATCGAGGCGGCGATGGCACGCGATACGGTGGCGAAAGGGCGCTTCACCCGCGCCTATATCGATGTCTGCTTCGCGCTTGATCCCACAACCGATGTGCGGGGCTGGCGCATGCTGACGATTGCGCTGATTGCCGAGCCGCATCTGAAGAGCCGCTGGCGCGACTGGGTCACCCGCAGAACCGCAGAGTTTGTGGAGACCGATGGTTCGCCGGGCTGTGTGCTGGCGCGTTTTGCCTGCGACGGCGTGTGGCTGGCGGATCTGATGCAGAGCCACGATCTCGATGCTGAGGCGCGGGTCGGTCTTGTTGAAAATCTCAAGGCGCTTTCGGCGCAGTAACCCGGATGGAATCTCCCATGAACCCTGCCATGCTCTATACCGTCCTGGTTGCAGCGATCGTCTTCGAGGTGCTCGGCACCTCGGCGATGCAGGCGGCCCAGCACTTCACTCGCCTGGGGCCGACGGTGATGATGGTGATCTGCTATGCGATCGCCTTCTTCTTTCTGTCCTATACGCTGCGCTTCATCCCCGTCGGCATCGCCTACGCGGTCTGGAGCGGGCTCGGTATCGTCTTGATTTCGCTCGTCGGCTACTTCGCCTTCGGGCAGAAACTCGATCTGGCGGCGATCCTGGGGCTGGGTCTCATCATTTCCGGCGTGGTGGTGCTCAACCTGTTCTCCAAGTCTACCTTCCACTGAAGCGGTCGATGGCCTGTGCTCACGCGCCCTGTGGTGGTGGCGCCGTCGATTCCCTGAGGATCAATTCCACCGGCCAGAGCTCGTGAACCTCTTCGGTCGGCCGGCCCGAGAGAAGCTGCAGCACGAGATCGGCCGAGCGCGCGCCGGCGGCACGCATCGACGAGCGCGTCGCCGAAAGCGACGGTACCATGTTCTCTGCTGTGAGGTAGGGGAACACGTCGTCATGGGCGATGACCGAGACCTCGCGGCCGATCTCCAGGCCCATGGATCGTGCTGCGCGGTAGATGCCGAGTGCCGTCATCATCGAGCCGGCGACGAACGCGGTCGGGCGGGGCGTCTGTTCGAGGAAGGAGCGGGCGAAGCGGAAGCCGAGTTCGTCGGTGAAGTTTCCGTGGGCGACGAGGCGCGGATCGAAGGGGATGCCGCGCGCCTGCAGCGCGTCTCGATATCCCTTGTCGCGGTGAAGCGAGAAGGTGCGCCCCTGCCGGCCGTTGATCATGGCGATGCGGCGATGGCCGAGATCGATGAGGTGCGAGGTCGCGCGGCGGATCGCGCCTTCATTGTCGATGTCGAGCCAGGCGTGCGGCACATCGATATCGGAGCGGCCGTGCACCAGGAAGGGCATGCCGAGCTTGTGGAGGAGGGAGATGCGCTCGTCGTTCGGTTCGGGCGAGTGCACGATCACGGCATCGACGCGGCCGCTGACGGCAAGTCGGCTATAGAGCTGGATTTCACCCGTAGGGTTCTTGTCGTCCATTGGGCTGACGAGAATATCGATATCCTCGGTGCCAAGCCGTTCGGCAAGGCCGCCCATGAATTCGGAGAAATGGAACTCGCCGGAGCGGCCCATGACCACGCCGATCGCGCCGGCGCGACCGGTGGCGAGCCGCACGGCATTGATGTTCGGACGATAGCCGAGGCGGCTTGCCTCTTCGGCCACGCGCTTGCGCGTCTTTTCGCTGACCTCCGGATAGCCGCTCAGCGCCCGGCTGACGGTGGTCGGCGAAAGGCCCAGTTGTTGTGCGAACTCCCTCAGTTTCATTCGGTATGCGTTTCCTCAAGCCCTAGCCCGGTCCCAGAAATATACACCTTCGTTGCCGGTAACAATCGGTTTGTCGGAAGCGTCCTGCGCTTCGGTTCGACCCGGAATTTTACCAAACCGTTTCAAATTAGTGCGACTCCCCTTTAATTTCATGGGTTACCGCGATATGTGAATGAAATTTCATTAAATCAATTATGTTATTGAATATAAAATATTATTTCGAATGATTCACGGCCAAGCGACATTTTCTAGCGCATGGATTGACAGTTTTTCTGTCTTCTGCCAACTTTTTCTCATCCAAACCGCTTTCGAATTTGCCGAGGAGCTTTCGTGCGGTGGAGGGGGAACAGGAGGAGTCGACCCGATGACAACCATGCTCAATGCCCTGAGTTTTTGTGCCGCGATCGTTGCCGCCGGAACGGCTGGCGCCGCCGAGCTTTCGCTCGCCGCGAACACGACCGGCAAGAACGTCAATTTCATTCGCGAACAGCTGGACATTTTCGAGAAGCAGACCGGGCACAAGGTGAGCCTGGTCACCATGCCGCCGTCGAGCAGCGAGCAGTTCAGCCAGTATCGGCTTTGGCTTGCTGCCGGAAACAAGGATGTCGACGTCTATCAGACCGACGTCGTTTGGGCGCCGCAGCTGGCAGACCAGTTCGTCGATCTGACGGAAGCGGCGAAGGACGTTATCGGTCAGCACTTCCCGTCGATCATCGCCTCGCAGACGGTGAACGGTCGTCTCGTGGCCTTGCCGGTTTTCACCGATGCGCCGGCACTGTTCTATCGCAAGGATCTGCTCGAAAAATACGGCAAGACGCCGCCGAAGACCTGGGACGAACTGGCTGCGACCGCCAAGGAAATCCAGGAGAAGGAGCGGGCCGCTGGGCAGGCCGATCTCTGGGGCTATGTCTTCCAGGGCAATGCCTATGAAGGCCTGACCTGCAACGCGCTCGAATGGGTCAAATCCTCAGGCGGCGGACAGATCGTCGAGCCGGATGGAACGATCTCGATCAACAACGAGAAGGCGGCCGCCGCGATCGACCGGATCAAGGGTTGGGTCGGCACGATCTCGCCGCAGGGCGTGCTTGCCTATCAGGAGGAGGAATCGCGTGGCGTCTGGCAGACCGGCAATTCCGTCTTCATGCGCAATTGGCCCTATGCCTATGCACTCGGCAACGGCGACGACAGCGCAGTGAAGGGCAAGTTCGCGGTGGCACCGTTGCCGACGGCCACCGATGGCGACCAGCCGTCTTCGACGCTCGGCGGCTGGAACGTCGCCGTTTCCAAATATTCCGACGACCAGGAAGCAGCGATTGCGCTCGTCAAGTTCCTGTCGTCTGCTGAGGTGCAGAAGCGCCGGGCGATCGAGCTTTCCAACCTGCCGACGGTTGCGGCACTCTACGACGACGCAGATGTCGCCAAGGCCCAGCCGTTCATGCCGGCCTGGAAGCCGATCTTCGAAAGTGCAGTGCCGCGTCCGTCGGCCATCACCAAGGTCAAATACAACGAGGTCTCCGCCAAGTTCTGGAATGCGGTCCACAACTCGCTCTCCGGCAACGGCACGGCGGCGGAAAACCTGGAACTGCTCGAAGTCGAGCTCACCGAGATGAAGGGCGACAGCTGGTAATCCTCCCGGGGGCGAGGGGAGTGCTTGTCAAGCCTTCCCTCGCTCCACCGAGTAACCGCCGACGACGTCCAGCGCTTCGAAAGCAAACAAGTCCGGATGGGAAACGCGTCACACTTTTCCTGGACTTGTCTGTGGGCGTCGTTCCTCTCGGGCCAGCTGCTCGGCAGTGCGCCGAATGGCAAGAGTGAGCCAAGACAATGACCGATCTTTCACTCGCAGATCCTCCTTCTGCTCTCGGGCAGCAGGCAGGGATCCGTTCCGACCTCAATGCCAGCCGCGTTCGCTCCGCCTGGATCTTTCTCGCGCCGACCTTGCTGGTGCTCGCCCTTGTCGCCGGCTGGCCGCTGCTGCGCACCATCTATTTCAGCTTCACCAATGCGTCGCTGACCAACCTTGAAGGCGCCGAGTTCGTCGGCTTCAAGAACTACCTCAGCTGGATCACGCTGAAGAGCGGGCGCACGGTCTATAACGGCCTGCTTGCCGATCCCGCCTGGTGGAACGCCGTCCGGAACACGCTGAAGTTCTCGGCGGTTTCCGTCACCATCGAGACGGTGCTGGGCCTGGTTGTCGCCCTGGTGCTGAACGCGAACTTTCCCGGGCGCGGGCTGGTGCGCGCTGCAATCCTCATCCCCTGGGCCATTCCGACCATCGTCTCCGCCAAGATGTGGGCCTGGATGCTCAACGACCAGTTCGGCATCTTGAACGATCTTCTGCTTGGCCTCGGCCTGATCAGCCAGAAGGTCGCCTGGACCGCCAATCCGGAGACGGCAATGGTTGCCGTCTTGATCGTCGACGTCTGGAAGACGACGCCGTTCATGGCGCTGCTCATCCTTGCCGGACTGCAGATGGTGCCTTCCGATATCTACGAGGCGGCGAAAATCGATGGCGTGCATCCGCTCAAGGTCTTCTGGCGGCTGACGTTGCCCTCGATCCGCCCGGCGCTGATGGTGGCGGTGATCTTCCGCATGCTCGATGCGCTGCGCATCTTCGATCTCATCTATGTGCTGACGCCCAACAACGCCCAGACCAAGACTATGTCGGTACTGGCCCGCGAAAACCTGTTCGACTTCGACAAGTTCGCATATGGCGCCGCTGCCTCGACGATGCTGTTCCTGATTATTGCGGCGATCACCGTCGCCTACATGTGGTTCGGCCGCGTCAACCTGGAGGGAGAACGCTGATGGTTGCCACCCTCGCCAGGCGCACGGCGTTCTACGCCCTTGTTGCCGCCATCATCATCATGGCCGTCTTCCCGTTCTACTATGCGGTGCTGACGAGCTTCAAATCCGGAACGGCGCTGTTCCGGGTCGACTATTGGCCGACCGAAATCTCCTTCGACAACTACGCCGGTATTGTCTCAAGCAGCGGCTTCCTGCGCAACCTCGCCAATTCGCTGCTGGTCGCAACGATCGTCGTCGCGGTTTCGCTGCTGTTGGCCGTCACCGCGGCCTATGCACTGGCGCGCGTACGGTTTCGCGGACGCGGACTGCTGCTTCTGACGATCCTGTCGGTGTCGATGTTTCCGCAGATCGCCGTGCTTGCCGGGCTCTTCGAACTCATCCGCTCGGTCGGGATCTTCAACACGCCCCTGGCGCTGATCTTTTCCTACATGATCTTCACGCTGCCCTTCACGGTGTGGGTGCTCACCACCTTCATGCGCGATCTGCCAGTCGAGATCGAGGAAGCGGCGATCGTCGACGGGGCGACGCCCTGGGTGATCATCACTCGCGTGTTCATGCCGCTGATGTGGCCGGCGCTGGTGACGACGGGGCTGCTCGCCTTCATTGCCGCCTGGAACGAGTTCCTGTTCGCGCTGACCTTCACGTCGTCCGACAGCCAGCGCACCGTGCCGGTTGCGATCGCGCTTCTGTCCGGCAGCAGCCAGTACGAAATCCCGTGGGGCAACATCATGGCCGCATCGATCATCGTCACCGTGCCACTGGTCGTCCTCGTGCTGATCTTTCAGCGGCGGATCATCTCCGGGCTCACGGCCGGCGGCGTCAAAGGATAAGGGGAGAAAACATGGCAGAGCTTCAATTGCGCAACATCCGCAAGTCCTTTGGCGCCTTCGAGGTGATCAAGGGCGTCAGCATGGACATCCGGGCCGGCGAGTTCATGGTCTTCGTCGGGCCGTCCGGCTGCGGCAAGTCCACGCTGCTGCGGCTGATCGCCGGGCTCGAGGACATCTCCTCGGGCACGCTGTCCTTCGACGGTCAGATGGTCAACCAGTTGACGCCGTCCAAGCGCGGCATCGCGATGGTGTTCCAGTCCTACGCGCTTTACCCGCACATGACGGTATTCGAGAATATGTCTTTTGGCATGCAGCTCGCGGGCAAGGACAAGGAGCAGTGCAAGAAGCGCGTCGAGGCCGCGGCCGAGATGCTGCAACTGACGCCCTATCTGCAGCGTTTGCCCCGGCAGCTCTCGGGCGGACAGCGCCAGCGCATCGCCATCGGTCGGGCGATCGTGCGCGATCCCAAGGTCTTTCTCTTCGACGAGCCGCTCTCCAATCTCGATGCGGCGCTGCGCGTTGCGACCCGGATCGAGATCGCCAAGCTGCATCGCAGCATGCACAAGACGACGATGATCTACGTCACCCACGACCAGGTCGAGGCGATGACATTGGCGGATCGCATTTGCGTGCTACGGGATGGTCGGGTCGAACAGATCGGCACGCCGCTCGAACTCTACGAGAGCCCGAATTCGGTCTTCGTCGCCGGTTTCATCGGCTCGCCGAAGATGAACTTCCTCTCCGGTGCACTGGCGGCACCCTATGATGCCCACACGATCGGCATCCGCGCCGAGCATCTGGAGATCCGGGCGGGCGACGGCAGGTG
>NZ_JAEPRP010000041.1:0-14741 GCF_016652895.1 Ensifer sp. SSB1 | reverse complement strand
GAACGGTCGTGCACTCCGAAATGCTCGGCTCCGACAGTTACATCTATCTCGATATCGGCGCCGCAGAACCGGTCATCGTTCGGGAAGGCGGCACCTCGCATCACCGGACGGGCGAGACGGTTGAGATCTCGCCGATCGGCGGCAACATCCATCGCTTCGATGCATCGGGGCAGGCCCTCGGCCGCGCGCCCATGAAAGGGGCTGCCTGACCAGGACCCGATCAAGCTGAAGACACCCAGGGCTTCGGGGTCGCCAATTCCCGGCGGCCCCATCTATCGTAAGACGACATGCCCGCAACGGGCGAACACGCAAGGAGAATGACCGTGTCTATCAGAACAGTCGTTTGGGGCGAGAATATTCACGAGCAGACCAACGAGATCGTCCGCAGCATCTACCCGAACGGGATGCACAACACGATCGCGGCGGCGCTCAACACCGAAGGCGCGATCGAGGCGACGACGGCGACGCTGCAGGAGCCGGAGCACGGGCTTAGCGTCGAGCGCCTGGCCAATACCGACGTGCTTCTCTGGTGGGGCCACAAGGACCACGGCGCCGTCAGCGACGAGATCGTCGAGCGCGTCGCCAAGCGCGTGTGGGAAGGCATGGGCCTGATCGTGCTCCACTCCGGCCACTTTTCGAAGATCTTCAAACGGCTGATGGGCACGCCCTGCGCGCTGAAGTGGCGCGAGGCCGGTGAACGCGAGCGCGTCTGGGCGATCAATCCCCGCCACCCGATCGCCGAAGGGCTGGACGAGAACTTCGTGCTTGAAAACGAAGAAATGTATGGCGAGCAGTTCTCCGTGCCGGAGCCGCTCGAAACTGTGTTCATCTCGTGGTTTGCCGGTGGCGAAGTGTTCCGCTCGGGGCTGACCTGGCGCCGCGGCGCCGGCAACATCTTCTATTTCCGTCCAGGCCACGAGACCTACCCGACCTATCACGACGCCAATGTCCAGAAGGTACTGCGCAATTCGGTAAAGTGGGCCTACAACGCCGACAACCGCTACACGGCGATCCATGATGCGCCGAACGTGCCGGTGGAGAAGGCATTGGAGCCGATCGTCGAGCGTGGGCCGCGGCTGCATCAGGCCGGCGAAGCAGGATACAGGTGAGCATCATGCGTCTTCTCATCGTAGGAACCGGCGGCATGGCAAACAGCCATGCCCAGGCCTTTGCCAAGATCGAAGGCGTCGAGATGGTCGGCGCGGTCGATATCGATCCCAAACGCGCCGAGGCTTTTGCCGAGAAACACGGCATTGCCGAGACCTTCACCTCGCTCGACGAGGCGATCGCCTGGGGCAAGTTCGATGCGGCGACGAACGTGACGCCGGACAAGGCGCACCACCCGACGACGCTGGCACTCATTGCTGCGGGCAAGCACGTCCTGTGCGAGAAGCCTCTGGCGGAGAATTACGCCAAGGCGGCGGAGATGGCCGAAGCCGCCGAGCGCTCCGGCCTGGTGACGATGGTCAACCTCACCTACCGCAATGTCGCGCCGCTGCAGAAGGCGCGGGCGATGGTGCTCGCCGGGGAGGTCGGCAAGCTGCGCCACCTCGAGGCGTCCTATTTGCAGAGCTGGCTCGTTTCCAAGGCCTGGGGCGACTGGGCGACGGAATCGCAATGGCTGTGGCGGCTTTCGACCAAGCACGGCTCGAACGGCGTGCTTGGCGATGTCGGCATCCATGTCCTCGATTTCGCTGGATACGGCGCCGGCACCGCCGCTGCCCGGATCTTCGCGCGGCTGAAGACCTTCGACAAGGCGCCTGGTAACCGCATCGGCGAGTATGATCTCGACGCCAATGACAGCTTTGTCATGACGGCCGAGTTCGGCAACGGCGCCATGGGCGTCATTCATGCCAGCCGTTGGGCGACCGGGCATCTGAACGAACTCAGGCTCAGACTGCACGGGGACAAGGGTGCGCTCGAAGTGGTGCACACGCCGGACGGCTCGACGCTGCGCGCCTGCCTCGGCGCTGACGTCGAAACTGCAACATGGCGTGACGTCGATGCGGGCACGGTTCCCACCAACTACCAGCGCTTCGTGGCGGCCGTTCGCGAGGGCAGGACCGAGGATCCGGGCTTCCGCCATGCGGCAAACCTGCAGAAGGTGCTTGACCTTGCGATGGAGACGGAAGCCGGACGGCGCGAACTCGCAGTCTGAGGCTTTGCCGGGCGGGAGTCATTGTCACCCGCCTCCTGTCCGGGTTCGAATTTTCACCTTCCGAGAACCCATTCGGCGATCCGTGTTACGCAGCACGGATCGCCGAATGCGGTACAGCGCCCTGCGTTTTCTAGGGAACGCTGGGGCGAATGTAACACCTTGACTGCCGCATTGCCCTTCGTCGATTTTGATCTCAGGGCTTATGCAGCAGGGTCCGCTTCAGGGTGTTACCGTTGCGCCGACGGTGTTTTCCACCGACTGGCCGAGACGCCGCACCTGCTCGTTGTAATTCTTGCGGGTGTTGGGGTCGAAGATCATGATCGGCGCCGAGACTGCGAGGCTCGCCGCGCTGCCGACGGTCTGAGTGGCGCCGAGCGTCACGGCACCGATGCGTTCGCCGAGCCCGACATCGGAATCGGTCACGGTCTGGCCCGCGATCAGGCGGTTGCCGAGCAGGCGTACGACTTCCGGGCTTTCGGCGAACTTGCCGTGGTTCAATTTGTCGCCGCCCTTCAGCGCCGTCAGGTCGAGAACGGTGATGCCGGCCTGTTCCAGTTGCGTGCGATAGGGCTCGACCGTCGGGTCGATCTGGCCGAGGCGGTCGATGTTGCCGGAGATGCGTCGTGACAGGTTGAGCGCCCGGTCATCGCGAGAAACGAACAGGGTGAACTTCGGCCGCTTGTCGCCCATCGCGCGGATCTGCTTGCCGAAGACGTCGACGTCGAGATCGGGCGAGGCGAGGATCACGTCGGTGATCTTCGGCGCGACGCGGCCGTTGCGGATCGCCATTTGCCGCAGCGCCTCGATTGTCAGCCACGAGCCCATGGAATGGGCCATAACGGTGATTTCGCCGACCTTCGGATCCTTGGACGCGCGCTGCAGCAGGTCTTCGAGGGAATCGCGCGAGAAGTTCGTGCTTTCCTTGTCGTAGTTGTAGCCGAAGACGCTGGCGCGGGAGGGCCAGGTGAAGATGACCGGCGCAACGTCCGCCTTGGAATCGTGCACGATCTGGGCAAAGCGATAGACTGCGTCCTCGTAGCGGTTGTTGAAGCCGTGAACGAAGATCAGCACGCGGCGGCTCTGGGGCAGGTGCGCCTTCAGCCAGTTCTGTGCGTCGTTGCCCTGGTGCAGCGGCGTGACGCTGACGGTAGAGAAATCACGTTCCGGATTGGCCGGAAGCTTCTTCGGCCACTGCACTTGCCCGACTTCGCGGTTCTTTTCCGGCGGGATCGAAACGACGATTTCCGTCAGCGACAGTTCGTCGGACCGTTCGCCACTGAAGAGGACGCCGGGTTCGGCCGAAGGAGCACGGGTGGTGGCGACCATCAGGTCGACCTTGGAGGCGCCGCCCGTCGTTCCCGAGGGGACCAGCACGCCGACGGGGCGGCCGGCGCAGGCTGCAAGGGTCACCGCAAGCAGAAGCGTCGCGGCGATGCGGCCCCAATGCCCCTTCGGGCCTGCGAGAGAGAACGAAGGCAGCAACCAAACCCCCAATGCCGCATCATGCGGCGCGACAGCTCGACCATCCGAACCGAGCCATCTCATTGCATTAGAAATCGCAGCTTTTCACCCCTCGGCAGACCTTCGAGGGCTCGGCGTGCCGTCTTTGCCGGCGGGCCTGCGACAATCATGCAACATTTCGCTACAGCACGGCCTGGGTAAAACCCCTTGATATTCATTGAAAAGGCTTTGGCCTTTCACTAGCATCGCACAACCTTTCCGTGGACGCGGCCCTTAAATGCCCCGTTCGATCTCCCTGAAATGATGAAGGAATTCAGGAATGCAGGCGGTTTTCGATGGCCACAACGACGTGCTTCTGCGTTTGTGGCAGAATGCGCGAAAGGGTGCTGACCCGGTCCGCGAATTCGTCGACGGTATCGGCGAGGGCCATATCGACGCGCCACGCGCCAAGGCGGGCGGCCTCATCGGCGGAATTTCGGCGATCTACGTGCCTTCGGGCGATCTGGTGCTGCAGCCGCCGGGTGAAGACGGCCATTACGAAACGCCGCTCTCCGCGCCCCTCGAACATCTGCCGTCGCTGGCGATCGCCATGGAGCTCGCCGACATCGCCGTTCGTCTTGATCGGGCAGGGGCGTGGAAGCTCTGCCGCTCGACCGATGAAATCCGCGGTGCGGTTGAGGCCGGCGTCTTTGCGTCCGTCCTGCATATGGAGGGCTGTGAGGCGATTGGTGCTGATCTTTCTGCGCTCGAAACCTTCTATGCCGCGGGCCTGCGCTCGCTTGGACCGGTCTGGAGCCGCCACAACGTCTTCGGTCACGGTGTGCCGTTCTCCTATCCGAAGTCGCCGGACACGGCGCCGGGGCTGACGGAGGCGGGTTTCGAACTGGTGCGCGCCTGCAACCGCCTGGGCATTCTGATCGACCTCGCCCACATCACCGAAAAGGGGTTCTGGGACGTCGCGAAAACCACGGATCAGCCGCTCGTCGCGAGCCATTCGAACGCGCACGCGCTGACGCCGGTTGCCCGCAATCTGACCGATAGGCAACTCGATGCCGTCCGGGAAAGCAAGGGTCTCGTCGGGCTCAATTATGCGACGACGATGCTGCGCGCCGATGGCCAGGAGAATGCTGCAACACCGCTTTCCGATATGGTTCGCCATGTCGACTATCTCGTCGAGCGCATGGGCATCGAGTGCGTGGCGCTCGGATCGGACTTCGACGGGGCGACGATCCCTGAAGCGATCGCCGACGCGGCCGGGAACCAGGCGCTCGTTGCGGCGCTCAGAGGGGCCGGATATGGTGACGCCGAACTGGCAAAGATATGCCGGGAAAACTGGTGGAGAGTTCTGGGGCAGGCTTGGCACGAGGCCGCCTGAACCCATGAAGAAGGGGCCCAAAAGGGCGCAAACGAGGGAACTGCAAAAATGATGCACAAGCTCAATGGACGTCTTCGTCTTCTGACCGCTTCGGCGGCGCTGGCCATGGTGATGGCTGCGACCGCACCGGCCTTTGCCGAAACGCCGAAGGACACGCTGGTCGAAGCCTTTGCGATCGACGACGTCATTTCCATGGATCCGGGCGAAGCCTTCGAGCTGACCGCTGCCGAAGTGACCGGCAACACCTACAGCATGCTGGTACGCCTTGACATCAACGACACCTCCAAGGTCGTCGGCGACCTCGCCGACAACTGGACCGTGTCTGACGATGGCCTGACCTACACCTTCAAGCTGAAGTCCGGCCTGAAGTTTGCTTCGGGCAATCCGGTGACCGCCGAGGACGTCGCCTGGTCGTTCGAGCGCGCCGTGAAGCTCGACAAGAGCCCGGCCTTCATCCTCACCCAGTTCGGCCTCACCGGCGACAACGTGACGGAAAAGGCCAAGGCTGCGGACGAACAGACCTTCGTCTTCACCGTCGACCAGCCCTATGCGCCGAGCTTCGTGCTCAACTGCCTGACGGCGACTGTTGCTGCCGTGCTCGACAAGAAGCTGGTGCTCGACAACGTCAAGCCGGTGACGCCGACGGACGACTACAAGTATGACAACGATTTCGGCAACGAATGGCTGAAGACCGGTTATGCCGGCTCGGGTCCGTTCAAGCTGCGCGAATGGCGCGCCAACGAAGTCATCGTGCTTGAGCGCAACGACAACTACTACGGCGAACAGGCAAAGCTCGCCCGCGTCATCTATCGCCACATGAAGGAAAGCTCCGGCCAGCGCCTGGCGCTTGAAGCCGGCGATATCGACGTTGCCCGCAACCTCGAGCCGGGCGATCTTGACGCCGTCACCAAGAACGCGGATCTGGCAGCCACCAGCGCGCCCAAGGGCACGGTCTACTACATCAGCCTCAACCAGAAGAACGCGAACCTCGCAAAACCTGAAGTGCGCGAAGCCTTCAAGTATCTGGTCGACTACGATGCGCTCGGCTCGACGATCATCAAGGGCATCGGCGAAATCCACCAGAGCTTCCTGCCGAAGGGCGTTCTGGGTGCACTCGACGAGAACCCCTACAAGCTCGACGTCGCCAAGGCGAAGGAACTGCTCGCCAAGGCTGGTCTCGCTGACGGCTTCACCGTGACCATGGACGTTCGCAATGGCCAGCCTGTCACCGGCATTGCCGAATCCTTCCAGCAGACCCTCGGTCAGGCCGGCGTGAAGCTCGAGATCATCCCGGGTGACGGCAAACAGACGCTGACGAAGTATCGTGCCCGTAACCACGACATGTATATCGGTCAGTGGGGCATGGACTATTTCGACCCGAACTCGAACGCCGAAACCTTCACCAGCAACCCCGACAATTCCGACGAAGGCAAGAACAAGACCCTTGCCTGGCGCAATGCCTGGGACGTTCCGGAGCTGACGAAGAAGACCAAGGACGCCCTGCTCGAGCGCGACAGCGCCAAGCGTGCCGAGACCTACAAGGAACTGCAGAAGACGGTGCTTGGCGAAAGCCCGTTCGTCATCATCTTCCAGCAGACCGAAGTCGCCGGCTACCGCGGCAACGTCAAGGGCCTGAAGCTCGGTCCGAGCTTCGACACCAACTTCGTCGCCGGCATTACCAAAGAATAAGCCGTCTCGAAGGAATAAACCGAAAGGATCGTTCCCTTGAGCATGAGCGGAACAGGGACCGTGGACGGGCGCAAACGCGCCCGTCCCGGCAAGATCGCGGCAGCAGTGCTGCGTTTTTTCGTCGTCGTCGTGACGACCTATCTCGGCCTGCTGGCCGTCACCTTCTTCATCGGACGGATAATCCCGATCGACCCGGTTCTGGCCGTCCTCGGCGACCGGGCGCCCACGCATGTCGTCGAAAGGACGCGCGAGGCGATGGGGCTGAACCTGCCCCTCTATCAACAATTCTTCATCTATGTCCGCCAGGCGCTGACCGGTGATTTCGGCGTTTCGGTACTGACGACCAATCCCGTCATGACCGACATCCGCCGCGTCTTCCCGGCGACCATGGAGCTTGCGACGCTCGGCACTCTGATCGGCGCCGTTTTCGGCGTTCCGCTCGGTGTGCTTGCCGCCGTCAAGCGCGGCAGCATCGCCGACCAGATCGTGCGCGTCATCGGCCTTGTCGGCTATTCCGTGCCGATCTTCTGGCTGGCGCTCCTGTCGCTGCTGGTGTTCTACGCGCGGCTGAAGTGGGTCGCCTATCCGGGCCGTATCGATATCGTGTTCGAATACACGTTCACGCCGATCACGGGCTTCTACCTGTTCGACGCGCTCTGGCAGCGGCAGTGGGACGTGCTCTGGGACGTGTTCCGCCACATCATCCTGCCGGCCTCGCTGCTCGGCTATTTCTCGCTCGCCTATATCAGTCGCATGACGCGCAGCTTCATGCTTAACGAGTTGCAGCAGGAATACATCGTGGCGGCGCGCGCCAAGGGATTGTCCGAGACGCGTATCATCTGGGGGCATGCGCTGCGCAATGCGGCGGTGCCGCTCGTGACGGTCATCGCGCTTTCCTATGCCGGTCTGCTCGAAGGTTCGGTGCTGACCGAAACCGTCTTCGCCTGGCCGGGCCTTGGCCTCTACATCACCAATTCGCTGCAGAATGCCGACATGAACGCCGTCCTTGGTGGCACCATCGTCATCGGTTCGGTCTTCATCGGCATCAATCTCCTGTCCGACCTGCTTTACCGGACGCTCGACCCGAGGACGCGCCAGCGATGAGCACCATTACCGAAACACGTGCGATGACACGCCGCGAATGGCTGCTGTCCGATCGCCCGCAGTCGCGCACCCAAGCCCGCCTCGGCCGCGCCTACATGACCTGGCAGCGCTTTGCTGCCAACAAACTGGCCGTGCTCGGCCTCATCATCCTGCTGGCGCTGGTCTTCATTGCAGCCTTCGCCGATGTCCTGGCGCCGCATTCGCCCTATATCGGCGACCTCGCCAATGCGCGGCTGATGCCGCCAGGAAGCCCAGGCTATCTGCTGGGCACGGACGATCTCGGCCGCGACATCCTCTCGCGGCTGATCCATGGTTCGCGGCTGACGCTCGCCGTGGTCCTTCTCGTCGCGGTCATCGCCGCGCCGATCGGGCTGATCGTCGGTGCGGTCGCCGGCTATGCCGGCGGCTGGGTCGATGCGGTGCTGATGCGCATCACCGACATCTTCCTGGCCTTCCCGAAACTGGTTCTGGCGCTCGCCTTCGTCGCAGCGCTCGGGCCGGGCATCGAGAACGCCGTCATCGCGATTGCCATCACCTCATGGCCACCCTATGCGCGTATTGCCCGCGCAGAAACGCTGACGGTGCGCAATTCCGATTACATCGCCGCGGTGCAACTGATGGGCGCGTCGCCGATCCGCATCGTCTTCCGCCATGTGATGCCGATGTGCATGTCGTCGCTGATCGTGCGGGTCACGCTCGACATGGCTGGTATCATCCTGACCGCCGCCGGCCTCGGCTTCCTCGGCCTCGGCGCGCAGCCGCCGTTGCCGGAATGGGGTGCGATGATCGCTTCCGGTCGCCGTTTCATTCTCGACCAGTGGTGGGTGGCAACGATGCCGGGCATCGCGATCCTGATCGTCAGCCTCGGTTTCAACCTGCTCGGCGACGGCCTGCGCGATGCGCTTGACCCGCGGGAGAGCGGCCAATGAGTGCGCTTCTGACCGTTGAAGACCTCAAGGTCTCGTTCCCGACCCGCACCGGCCTCGTCGAGGCTGTGCGCGGTGTCTCCTTCACGCTCGGCCGCGAGCGCCTCGGCATCGTCGGCGAAAGCGGCTCCGGCAAGTCGCAGACCGGCCGGGCGATCATGGGGCTGACGCCGGGTCACGCGCAGGTGACGGCAAAGCAATTGAACTTTGACGGCATCGACCTGCTCGCAGCATCGCCGAAGGTCCGCAGGGATCTCAGGGGCAAGCGGATCGCGATGATCCTGCAGGATCCGAAGTATTCGCTGAACCCGGTGATGAGCATCGGCCGGCAGATCGTCGAGACCCTGCGGCAGCATGAGAGCGTCAGCCGTGGCGAAGCCCGGGAACGGGCGCTCGACATGCTGGCGGCGGTGCAGATCCGTGATCCGAAGCGCGTCTACGACCTCTACCCGCACGAAGTGTCGGGCGGCATGGGGCAGCGCGCGATGATCGCGATGATGCTGGTTGCCGGCCCGGAACTGCTGATCGCCGACGAGCCGACCTCGGCGCTCGACGTGACGGTGCAGCTCGAAGTGCTCGGTATCCTCGACAAGCTCGTCGCCGACCGTGGCATGGGCCTGATCTTCGTTTCGCACGATCTGCGCCTGGTCTCGTCCTTCTGCGACCGGGTGATCGTCATGTATGCCGGTCGGATCGTCGAGGAACTGGCGGCGTCCGAGCTCGCCAACGCCAAGCATCCCTATACGCAAGGACTTCTGAACTGCATGCCGGCGATCGGCTCCGATCGTCATCCCCTGCCGGTTCTCGACCGCAAGCCGGAGTGGGCTCAATGACATCTGCCGTTTCCGTTTCGAACCTTTCCGTCACCTACGACGAGTTCAAGGCGTTGAACGACGTCAGCGTCGAGATTGCGCCGGGCGAATCCTTCGGGCTCGTCGGCGAATCCGGGTCGGGCAAATCGACCTTGCTGCGGGCGATTGCCGGCCTTGCGCCGGTCACGGGCGGCACCATTCGGGTTCACGATCGGGTGCTGCAGGGGGCTAAGCGCGACAAGGCCTTCTACCGCGCCGTGCAGATGGTGTTTCAGGATCCCTACGGCTCGCTGCATCCGCGCCAGACGATCGACCGGCAATTGCTGGAGCCGCTGGCGATCCACGGTGTGGCCGACGGCGAGCGCCGTATTCTGAAGGCGCTTGATGAGGTCGGTCTTGGGTCCGGCTTCCGCTTCCGTTATCCGCACCAGCTTTCGGGAGGCCAGCGCCAGCGCGTCGCGATCGCTCGTGCGCTGATCCTCGAACCCTCGATCCTGCTGCTCGACGAGCCGACCTCGGCACTCGACGCCTCGGTCCAGGCCGAAGTCCTGAACCTCCTGGAACAGGTCCGTCGTGACCACAAGCTCACCTTCATCATGGTCAGCCACGACCTCGGCGTCGTCACCCATATGTGCGACCGGCTGGCGGTCATGCAGGGCGGGCGTGTGGTCGAGCGCTTGTCTTCGGTGGACCTCGTCGCCGGGCGAATCGGCGAGGACTATACGCGTAGCCTGATGGCCGCTAGCAAGGGCTTCCAGCGCAAGGACGCCGTCGCAACCGCGTGACGACGGTATCGATAGAAGCGGGACCATGGTCCCGCTTCTATTCTCCGACTGGAATGCGCCTGGGCGACAGCCGCTCCGTTAGGCGCTTTGTCGCCAGATTGAGGTGGAGTTGGTGATCACCTTCTGGATTCGCCGCTGCTCACGCCATTCCCGCCCCATGTCCTTGATGACCGGGCGCGCCTCGGGCGAGAAGATGTAGTTGCGGGAACGCCCGACATAGGATTCCATCGCCGGGTTCACGCCCGAATAAAACTGCTTCTCCGGGTCTCGTGAGAGATCCATCAGGCCGGCGCAGTGCCGCGCAAACCCGCCGCGCAGGATGGACGGAGACGTCGTAAACTTCGGGAAGGTGCGAAACAGCGGGATCTTGATCCCGAGGAAGCGCGCATACTCGTTTCGCTGATGAAAATGGCCTTTGCGCCCGATATCCCAATTCTGGTCCGCCGTATGGAACGACACCTGGGTGATCGCCGGATCGGCGAAGGGCGCCAGCAATACCTCGCCGATGTCCCTCAAGGCAATCCAGTCGTCTTCGAGGTGAAAGACGTACTCGGCGCTGGTCGCCGACCACAGTCTCGCGACGGCCGCGCAGAAGCCGGTGCTCTCCGGTTGAAACACGACCCCCTCGGGGAAATAGCTGCGGAAGATATCGACACAGGCGCGATGATCCTCGATCGAGCCGAAGGCGGGATCAAGGTTGAGATAGGCTCCGCCGAGTTCAAGATTGCTGAAAATTCTCTCCCGGAAGCTCGTTAGCGTCTGGGCAAGCAAGTCTGGGCGCCGCGTGGCGACAATGCATAGGTCAAGGGTAGACACGGCACCTCCTTGGGTGCTTGTTTGCAACCGTCAATACCCACGCCGTTGCTGAGTGTGCCTTCGATTTTGCCTATTTTGAGGCAAGGCGTCTCAGGGCGATATTTTTTTGATTTTCGTTACTTAGGGAGAATGTGGGGCGGTAGAAGGCTGCGACATCCCTTTACCGCCCGGTCTTCTGATCAGAGGATCCGAGTTTCCGGAATTGCAACGACGAATTGCCCGCCCCAGGCGCGGATCGCCGCGTTGTCGGCGACGATTTCGTCCGTGAGATTCCAAGGCAGGATCACGAGATAGTCGGGTTTGGCGACCTGCAGGTGGGCTGGCGCGTGTACAGGAATGTGGGTGCCCGGCAGGAGCTTGCCCTGCTTCAGATCGTTGCGGTCGACGGCGAAGGCGATCTCGCCAGGCTTGACGCCGCAGACATTGAGGAAGGTATTTCCCTTCGCCGCGGCGCCGTAGGCGGCCACTGTCTTGCCTTCGGCCCTGGCACGGGCCAGGAACGCTTGAAACCCTTTGCAGACGGCGGCGATCCGGTCGTCGAAGGCGGCATAGGTCTCCATGCGCGTCAGGCCGGCAGCCGCCTCCTTCTCGCGCACGGCTGCGAGCGCCTCGGTCGTTTCGCGGGTACCGGAGGCAAGTTGAGCAAAAACGCGCAACGAGCCGCCATGGGTGCCGAGTTCCTCGACGTCGAAGACCTTCAGGCCGGAGCTCTCGAAGATGCGCTCGACGGCAGCCAGCGACAGATAGGAATAGTGTTCGTGGTAGATCGTATCGAACTGCACACCTTCGATGAGGCGCAGGAGGTGCGGAAACTCGAAGGTTGCCACACCATCGGGCTTCAGCAAAATGGCAAAACCGCCAACGAAATCCGCGATGTCGGGCACATGCGCCAGCACGTTGTTGGCGGCCGTCAGGTCGGCGCGGATGCCGCGATCGACGAGCGCCGTCGCAGTTTCCCGGCCGAAGAATGCCACCTCGGTCGGAACCTTGCGATCCTCGGCGATCCGCGCTGCATTGGCGGCGGGCTCGACGCCGAGCACCGGTACGCCCTTGGCGACGAAATACTGCAGCAGATAGCCGTCATTCGAGGCGATCTCGACAACCTGCGACGTGCTGTTCAGCCCGAAGCGCTCGGTCATGGTATCGGCGTAGCGGCGGGCGTGTTCCAGCCAGCTTGTCGAGAACGACGAGAGATAGGCGTAGCCGTCGGTGAAGATTTCGTCGGCCGGCACGGTCTCCGTCGTCTGGACCAGCAGGCATTCGGAGCAAACCATTGCCTTCAGCGGAAACGCGCGCTCGCGCGCCAGCGCTTCTTCGGTTGGCTCCAGAAACGAGTTGGACCAGGGCGTTGATCCCAAATCGGCAAAGACGGTCTCGAGGGGCGTCGAGCAGAAACGGCAGTTGTGGGGCATCGAAATCGTTAGCCTCTCATGAATGCGTCGATTTGGCCGAGCGTCAGGTCACGGGCAACGGCGCCACGGCGCCAGCCGTCATACCAGCGTGCGGTCCATTCGATCGCCTGGTCCTGGGAAAGACGGGAGGTCCAGGATAGTGTTTTCAGGGCAAGGGCGGGATCAAGGCCGAGGGCCTGCATCTCGCGCGGCTGGTCGTGCGCCGAGGTCTCGTGCCATTCCGTCGGCAGGCCCATGGCGGTCTGGATCGCACCAGCGACGTCGCGCACCGGGATCTGTCGTTCCGCGGGGGAGGGACCGAAGTTCAGCGCGGCCACCTCGGTCTCATCGCCGTGGAGGGCTTCGGCATAGACGAGGTAGCCATTGAGGCAGTCGAGCACGTGCTGCCAGGGACGGGTCGCCATCGGGCTGCGGATCGCGAGCGTTTCACCGGAGAGGGCCGCCCGGACGATGTCGGGCACCAGACGGTCGACGGAAAAGTCGCCGCCGCCGAGTACATTGCCGCCGCGCGCGGTTGCTATCCGGATGCCGCGCTCGCGCAGGAACGAATCCCGCCAGGTCGAGACGACCAGTTCGCAGGCGGCCTTGGAGCCGGAGTAAGGATCATGGCCGCCGAGCACGGCTTCTTCCGGAAAGTGCCGGCCGCTCTCGTCGTTGCGGTAGACCTTGTCGGTGGTCACGACGACGATCGCCTTCAGAGCGGGTGCCGTGCGGGCGGCCTCAAGCACCCGTACCGTTCCCATGACGTTGACGTCGAAGGTTTCGGCCGGTGTCCGGTAGCTTTCGCGCACCAGCGGCTGGGCGGCCATATGCAGGATGATTTCCGGGTCGAACTGCCGAATAGCCGTCGTGAGCCTGTCGCCGTCGCGGATATCAGCGAGATTTTCGTGTAGGAATCGTTCCGACCCGAGCAAAGCGTGCAAAGCCGGCTCGGCTGAAGGGGGCAAGGCATAGCCGGCAACCCGGGCACCCATCTCGGCCAGCCAGAGCCGCGCCCAGCTTCCCTTGAAGCCGGTGTGGCCCGTCAGAAGCACGCGCTTGCCGGCCCAGAAGGCAGGGTTGGCAAGCCGGCTCATGACCAGACTTTCCAGGGCGCGGACCCGTGTTGCCAGAGGTCTTCGAGCTGGTTCTTGTCGCGCAGCGTGTCCATCGGTCGCCAGAAGCCGTCATGCGGGAAGGCCATCAGCTGGCCATCGCGGGCGAGACCTTCAAGCGGCGTGGTCTCGAACGAAGTGTGGTCACCCTCGATGCGGTCGAGCACCGACCGGTTGAGGACGAAGAAGCCGCCATTGATGCGGTTGTTGTCGCCGGCGGGCTTCTCGATGAAGCTCTGAACCTGTCCATCGCTGACGGCGAGCGCGCCATAACGCCCGGGCGGAACCACACTGGTCACGGTTGCTTCGCGGCCGTGGCTGCGATGGAAATCGGTCAGGGCCTTGATGTCGACATCGGCGACGCCGTCACCATAGGTGAGGCAAAACGTGTCGCCCAGATGATCGGCAACGCGCTTCAGGCGCCCGCCGGTCATGGAGTCCGTGCCGGTGTCGACGAGTGTCACGCGCCAGGGCTCGGCCTTGTTGGAATGGAAGAGCGTCTCGCCGGTCGCCATGTCATAGGTGACGTCAGAAGAGTGCAGGATGTAGTTGGAGAAATACTCCTTGATCATGTAGCCGCGATAGCCAAGGCAGATCACGAAATCCGAAAACCCGTAGTGGCTGTAGATCTTCATGATGTGCCACAGAATCGGCCGCCCACCGATTTCGATCATCGGCTTGGGTCTCAGATGGCTCTCCTCCGAGATGCGCGTGCCGTAACCACCGGCAAGTATGACGACCTTCATGCTCTCTTCCCGCTGTCGCTAGATGCCCAATGCAAGGTAACCGGGCATTCGGATTGACAACATCGGCAGCTTCAACCAGAAGTCTATCGGTTCCAGGCACGGGCAGTTATGGCTGAGCATTGAAGCATTTCCCGATTCTGTGCAATCGCGATCAGTATATTCGCTGGGGGAAATATAGGCGCGTGCAGACAGCAGTATGGACAATACCGACACCGTGACGCAAGCTTCCGCGCCTCCTGTTTTTTCCGTTGTCATTCCGACGCGCAATCGTCCGGATATTCTGGTCGATGCCGTGGCAAGCGTGCTGGAGCAGACCTTCTCCGATCTCGAGCTCATCGTCTCGGACAACTCGCAGCCCGCTGA
>NZ_JAEPRP010000039.1:34223-44854 GCF_016652895.1 Ensifer sp. SSB1 | reverse complement strand
CGGATCTTGACGTTGTAGTCAACCACCCGCTTCACCGTCACAAGTATTTTCATGGATTCTTTCCTCCAAGAGCTTTCGCAGGAAAATGCGCCTTAACGGAGCCGCCTGATTGTCGGTTGGCGACATCGATACGCGTTTTTTCTCCAATTACAATCGCTGTGCATGGCGCTAAATCGATATAATCCCGAGAATTGGAATTACGTTTACGTACACGTAAGATCGGGGGATGGCAAGCAGCGGGAGAGGTCATTCTGCTTCAGGTCGTCAAGGTCCAGCTGATGGCACGCAAGTCCTTGAAAAATAGCCTGATCCGCGTCGATACCGCGCGAAAGTCAGGGGCTCGCTCAGGTCTGGCGGCCCCAGGGCATCGGCGGTTTTGTCGCATCCGCAAGCGGTTGATGGCCCGCCGTGACCGGTTCCGCCTGGTGCCGGACGGCGCGCGGCGAGACGATGGTACGGTCGAAAAGCGGCACGTCGCGGCGTCGCAAAATGACCACCAGCACGAGACCGGCCACGATGCCGCCGACATGGGCGCTCCAGGAAACGCCGCTGCCGGGATCGACGACCAGCATGAAGAATTGCTGGCCGATCCAGAAGGCCAGTGGAATGGCAGCGGGCAGGGGCAAGGGGATGCGGAAGAACACCAGAACCCAGACGCGTACCTTCGGATGCAGGAGGAAGTAGGCTGCAACGACGCCGGAGATCGCCCCGGAGGCGCCGATCAGCGGTGCTTCGGAGGCCGGGTCGAGAAGCCCGTGCGCAAGCGCGCCTGCGGCGGCGCAAAGCAGATAGAAGACGAGGTAGCGGAAATGCCCGAGCGCGTCTTCGACATTGTCGCCGAACACCCACAGAAACAGCATGTTCATCGCCAGATGCATGAAGTCGCCATGCAGGAAAGAATAGGTGACGAAGGTGAAGCCGTCGGGGACGATAATCAAAGACGGATCAAGCTGGGCATAGTCGAAGATGAGTGCCGGGATGTAGCCGAAGCCGAGGATCGCGGCGTTGGCGAATTCTTCCGAGGCGATCGGCCCGGTGATCAGCCAGACGACGATGTTGATGACGATCAGGCTGATCGTGACATATTGAACCTTGATGTGCTTCAGGGTGTTCGTATCGTGAAGCGGTATGAACATGCGGTCTCCCGGAGCGCAAATTGCGGCACGTTCCTCCCGCCGAATCTGGATCGGGCAACGATGCTGAAGCCGACGTTATCTGTTTTTTCCGGGAATCCAAAGGACGTCGGCTTGACCTTTGTCATTTGCCCAGCGCGCCGCGACAAACAGGAAATCCGAGAGGCGATTAATGTAGGCGATCGCGTCCTTGCTGACGATTTCGCCTTCGATATTGGCGAGCGCTACCGTCTGCCGCTCGGCCCGGCGCGCCACAGTGCGGGCGACGTGCAAGGCGGCGGAAGCGGGGCTTCCGGCCGGAAGCACGAAGGAGCGCAGGGGTTGAAGATCGGCATTCAACCGGTCGATTTCGTTTTCGAGCCAGGTCACCTGCGCCGCCACGATGCGAAGCGGCTCGTATTGCGGTGGTTCGCCCGTGTCCGGGGTCGCGAGATCCGCGCCGAGATCGAAGAGATCGTTCTGGATCCGCATCAGGGCGTCATCGAGTGCCCGGATGTCGGCCGTATGCTGCCGTGCCAGGCCGACGAAGGCGTTGGTTTCATCCACCGCGCCATAGGCGTCGACCCGGAGATCGCTCTTGAGGCGGCGCGGACCGGCAACAAGCCCGGTGGTGCCGTTGTCACCCGTCCGGGTATAGATCTTGTTGAGCTTCACCATCTGTCGTCACGATCCTTCAGAGCAATTTCAGGAACGGTGTGGAACGGCTTTCCGTCCGGAAATGCGCCAACTAGGTCGGGCGACCGCCGCCGGTGAGCCACAGCGTCACCATGATGAGGACGATCGCGATCGCCTGCAGCAGCACGCGTGCCTGCATCAGCTTGTTGGAGGTATTGCCGCTGCCACCCTTAGCCATATTCACGAGGCCGCGGATCAGGACGATCACGACCAAGCCCATGACGAACAGGGTCAGGCCGGTAAAGAAGCTGGACATCGTACTCTTCCTTGCAATTCTACTTCAGCCAAGTCGGCCGATGATGCGATAAAACAATGCAGCCGGCAGGAGCTTCTTCAGAAGCGCGCCCTGCCTGGCGGGCCTTGTTACAATATAGTGCGGTTTCGGTTTCTTTGCTGTCAGCGCGTGCTTCAAAACCGCATAAACCGCATCCGGGCCGAGCTTGCCGGGGGCGGGTTTGCTTTCGCCTTTGAGGCGACGCATCTGTCGCTCGTATTCGACGCGGTGCACCGAATTCTCGAGATCGATGAAGCGCTCGATATAGGCGACTGCATTGGTCGTGAACTTGGAGGCGATCGGTCCCGGTTCGATGAGGCTCACCTCGATGCCACTGCCGGCAAGTTCCATCTTGAGGGTGAGCGACAGCCCCTCGATCGCAAACTTGGAGGCGTTGTAGGCGCCGCGCCAGCGATAGGGAACGATGCCGAGGATGGAGGAACACTGCACGATGCGGCCGCTGCCGCGCGCCCGCATGGACGGGATCACCCGCCGTGTCAGATCGTGCCAGCCGATGACGTTGGTCTCCAGTTGAAGCCTGAGCGCCTCGGTCGGCAGATCTTCGACCGCGCCCGCCTGACCGTAGGCGCCGTTGTTGAACAGCGCGTCGATGCGCCCGCCGGAAAGCGCCAGCACCGTATCGGCCAGGGCGGCGATGGTTTCCGGCTTGGTATAGTCCATCAGGAAGGTCTCGATGCCTTCAGCCTCAAGGGGTTGACGGTCCTCTTCCCGGCGCACGGTGGCAAAGACCCGCCAGCCGTCGGCATGGAGCGCGCGCGCGCAATAGGCGCCGATTCCAGACGAACATCCTGTGACAATGATTGTGGGGCGATCAGTCATCCGATCGATTCCTGTAGAAATCCTGCCTCCGTTTCCCATATTCATCGGCGGGATACAATTGAATTGCGCAAGCCGGAACCCGCCAGCGTTGTCGCCGTTGGGATCGTGCGTAGCCAAGGAAACGGCACCGGCGGCGCGGGAATGCGCGGTCTTTGGGCCCTGTAGGATTGGAATGGAATGCCAGCGTTCATACGCATCACCTGGAAAGTCATTTTCGATGCGCTCTGGCATTTCAGCCTCGACGACGGTTGGGCGATGGCAAGCCATGTGGCTCTGTCGTCGCTGCTCGCGGTCTTTCCCTTCCTGATCTTCGGTACGGCGCTCGGCAGCTTTCTCGGTGCAGACCAGTTCGCCGAAACGGCGGTGCACCTGATTTTCGACGCCTGGCCCGAATCGATTGCCAAGCCCGTGGCCGACGAGATCGTGCGGGTGCTGACGATCCCGCGCGGTGGGCTTTTGACCGTTTCGGTGCTTGCGGCTGCCTATTTCGCCTCCAACGGTGTGGAGGCGCTGCGCGTCTCGCTCAACCGCGCCTATCGCGTCAGCGAGAGCCGCTACTGGTATGTGACCCGGCTCGCGAGCCTTGGCTTCGTGCTCGCCGGCGTGTTGATCCTGGCGGCGCTCAGCATCCTGCTGGTCGCGGTGCCGCTGGCCGTGCGCTATGCCGGACAGTGGCTTCCCTGGCTTGGCGGGGTGCTGGCGACCGTCGACAACTGGAGCCTGCCGCTCGCCCTGGTCGTCCTGACCAGTGGATTGCTGGTGTCTCATCTCTGGTTGCCCGATGGCCACCGCAAGGTGATCGACGTTCTCCCCGGGATCGTGCTGACGCTGGTCTGCTGGACGATCGGCGCCTACGCTTTCGCCTCCTATCTCGCGACCTTCGCCACCTATGTCTCCACCTATGCGGGCCTGGCGTCGATCATGATCGTGCTCGTGTTTCTCTACATGATCGCGGCAATCTTCATCATCGGCGCCGAGATCAACGCCGCGATCCTGAAATACCGGGTCAAGCGCATGGTGCGGCGGAGCTTTCAGTTTCGCAACGGCAGCGAGGCTGTTCGCGACGAGCAGGATCTAGACGATTAGAGCCCGGACTTCTTGCGGTGTGCGACCGGCGGCGCGGAATGCCGCAATGCCGGTGTCCTGGTTGCTCTTGGAGAGCTTGTGGCCATCCGGCCCAAGGATCAGCCGGTGGTGATAGTAGAGCGGCTCCGGCAGGTCGAGAAGCCGCTGCAGCAGCCGGTGGACGGAAGTGGCGTGGTAGAGGTCGCGGCCGCGCACGACTTGAGTGACGCCCTGCAGCGCGTCATCAACGACGACGGACAGATGGTAGCTCGACGGCGCATCGGAGCGCGAAAGGATGACGTCGCCCCAGGCGGCCGGGTCGGTCACGATGGTGCCGGTTTCGCCCGTTGGCCCGGCGCCGTTCTCGTTCCAGGTGAGAGGGGCGCTGCCGAAAAGGCTGATAGCCTTCTGCATGTCGAGCCGCCAGGCATAGGCTTTGCCGCCATCGAGCAAGGCCGTTCGCTCGCTGATCGAATAGGTGCGCTCGCGGCCGGGATAGAGCGGGCTGCCATCCGGATCGCGTGGCCAGGTTCGGCCGTCGGCTTCGGCTTGCGCGACGGCCGCCTTGATCTCGCCGCGGGTCATGACGGAAGGGTAGACCACGCCGAGCCGGTGCAACCGTTCAAGGGCTGAGGCGTAGGCGTCGAGGTGTGCCGACTGGCGGCGCACGGGGCGCTCCCAGTCAAGGCCCAGCCAGGCGAGATCCTCGTAGATCGCAGCCTCGAATTCGGGGCGGCAGCGGGTCTGGTCGATGTCCTCGATGCGCAGCAGGAAGCGGCCGTTTTCGGCCTTCGCCATGTCGTGGTTCAGCACCGCGGAGAGCGCGTGGCCAAGGTGAAGCAGGCCATTCGGGCTGGGGGCAAAACGGAAAACGGGTGGCGTTTCTGGCATCCTTTCCCTTTGCCATGGAAGGGGTATAAAAATCATCCGCTTTGTGGAGGCGTCATGCGGATCATCCGGACACATGAGGATATCGAAGCCGGGCTTTCCGGACTGGTAATGTTGGATGCGCGCCTGGAGCATGTTGTCGCCAGGGCAGGCCCGGTGCCGCTGCGCCGAACCGATCCGGGCTATCGCGGCCTTGCCAGCATCATCGTCTCGCAAATGGTCTCGAAGGCAAGCGCTGCCGCGATCTGGCGGCGGATGGAGGAGAGGCTTGGCGAAGTCACGGCATCAGGCGTGATTTCGCTCACTGATGAGGATTGCCGGACAATCGGCCTCTCGCGCGCCAAGGCGGACGCGTTGCGCCGTGTCGCCGACGTGGTGGTGGGCGGCGAGATCGATCTCGATGCGATCTGCGATGCCGAAGCGCCCGAGGCGATCCGGGATCTGACGGCGATCAAGGGCGTGGGACGCTGGACGGCCGAGGTCTACCTGCTGTTCTGCGCAGGCCACCCGGATGTCTTCCCCTCAGGGGACGTCGCGCTACAGAACGCAATCGGCCACGGGTTGGGCCTCGAACTGCGCCCGACCGCACGCGAAATTGATTCGCTTGCCGCCTCCTGGTCGCCCTGGCGCAGCGTCGCCGCGCGGCTGTTCTGGGCCTATTATGCACAGGAAATGCGCCGAGATGCTGTTCCTGTGACACCTTGAAGGAAAAAGCGAATCCAGCGCATGCATTTTTGTTTCCGGCTTCACAATCCTGTTGCAACGGGCCTAATATAGAAGGTGCAGATGCCGAATCGATCAGGAGAATACGCTTGACGATTGCAGTCTCACCTCAGGCCTTACCAGCGCTCGTCTTGAACGCTGACTATCGGCCGCTTAGTTACTACCCCTTGTCGCTTTGGTCCTGGCAGGACGCGATCAAGGCCGTCTTCCTTGACCGCGTAAACATCCTTGCCGAGTACGAACATTCGGTGTCGTCTCCGAGTTTCTCGATGCGACTGCCGAGCGTTGTTTGCCTCAAGAGCTACGTGCAGCCCTCGCGCCATCCGGCCTTCACCCGGTTCAACGTGTTCCTGCGCGATAAATTCGAATGCCAGTATTGCGGTTCACCCGACGATCTCACCTTCGATCACGTGGTGCCCCGCGCTCACGGCGGCCAGACGACCTGGGACAATGTCGTCGCAGCCTGCTCCCCCTGCAATCTGCGCAAGGGCAGCAAACTGCCGAAGCAAGCCGGCATGTTCCCGCACCAGCGGCCCTACCAGCCGACGGTTCAGGATTTGCACAACAACGGCCGGCTCTTTCCGCCGAACCATCTGCATGAAAGCTGGATGGACTATCTCTACTGGGACGTCGAACTGCAGCCCTGAGCCTGTGTTCGTGCCTTCCTGCCGGATCAAGCCCCAGAGCGGGATCGGGACAGGTGCGTGCGTGCCTCAGCCCGCATGCGGTGGTCTTTCTGTTGGAGACGCCGGCCGTTCGGGCCGGCGCGATATCACTGCGCCTTTGCAGCACCGCGCAGGGCGATTGCTGCCAGGATGAGGCTGGCGATCACGTTCCATCCGGCAAAGGACAGGCCCAGCACCCGCAAGGCGGCTTCCGTGCAGGACGGACCGTGCTTGGAGTCGAGATCGCCGAGGAGGTCGCCGACATTGGAGGAGACACCCTGCGCCGTGGTGGCACAGGTGGAGGGGCCTTCCCAGAAGTGCCATTCCGCACCCGAGTGATAGACGCCCATGCCCGCACCGACGAGCATGAGGATGCCGACGGCCAGGAGCAGGATGCGCGTCGTCCACGCCGGCAGTTTCAGCGCGCTGGTGATGACAGCCAGAATGCCGAGCGGAATGCCATAGTAGTAGGGATCGCGCTGCAGCAGGCAGAGCGCGCAGGGGATGTAACCGCCGATGTGCTCGAAACCGAGCGCCCCGCCGACGGCCGCTGCCATGCCGAGTGTGACGACAATGGCGATCAGCAGATGCTGGCGGGATTGGGTGGCGGCGTCGATCATCTATACCTCGCGGGCGGCAGATCGGAACCGACACCTGCCGCAGTGCAAACTGGATGGCGCTTCTTAGGCAGGATCGCGCGCCCTGTAAATCGTGGCAACCGCGACAGCTCCGCACGCTTTCGTGATTGTCATCGGGGCATCGTGAAAATGATGGTTGACCGCGGCGAAAACCTTCGTGTAAATCCGAGCCGCTGATATCGCACTTCCCTGAGCCCCATTGGCGGAATTGGTAGACGCGCTCGACTCAAAATCGAGTTCCGAAAGGAGTGCTGGTTCGACCCCGGCATGGGGCACCAAGTACATCAATAAGTCTTTGTTTTTGCTGTTATTTTTTGTTAAATTTGCCCACCTCGGGCTGCGCGAGAAGGGCTGATAGCTCAGTCCACCACCTTCAAGTCGATTTCCTGGCGGCTGCGCTCTCGCTCCAACTCTGCCTCGCGGTTCTTGAAATCCTGTTCGTGAGCCAGGAGACGGTCGCGGTCAGCGGCTGTCATTCCCGGCCAGTTGCATCGAGCACCGCATCGTAGCAGTTACAAGCAGCGGCCGTCGTCATCACGTCGAAATTGGGTCAGCCCGAAAGGTTTTTCTGCCGCCATCTGTTTGCGGCGCGCTTTCTTGGTGTAGATCGTCGTCTGGTTCTTCGTGGTCCAGCCGAAAATTGCCATCAGCCCTTCGTCCGTGGCGCCGGCTTTCCGCAGACCGTGAGTGAAGTTGCGTCAGCTAGGGTCAGGAGCCATTGATCGGATGCACCAATGTGATTCAGGCTCCGCAAGGAGGCTGATCATGCGTGACCTTTACTGGCTGACAGACGAACAGATGGCGCGGCTTGCACCGTATTTTCCCAAGAGCCACGGCAAGCCTCGGGTTGACGACCGCCTGCCGGAGATGATGCGTTCCAGCACATCGGCAAGCCAGACTGTGGGGTCAACAACCTGACGCGTCGTGGCCTTGCCATGCCTACCAACCAGTGGCACTCTCGTCACACCGGCATGGGTGTAAGCGCAATTCTTCGTATCGGCAACGCGAGGTACATGCGATGTGGATCCTGATGTACGTATACTCCTATTCAGTCAATCCCGCTGCTACGAACGACCGCGCGGAATGGAGGATTGTCCCAACCGTGGTGTTTCAAGAGTTTACGAGCGAAGAGCGCTGCATGGTGGCCAAAACGAGACTAGAGACCACCTTGAAGGAGGCCGGAACCAAGCTAAAAAGTGGCTTGGAGGGGTTAAAGCGCTCAGGTGTGGTAGGTCCCGAGCACATCATCATTGCCTATAACGTGGAATGCCTTCCGAAGTAGCACTGGAACGACGAAGCGCTCCGAAGCGCGTTCTGTCGTCTCGTGCCTGTTCATGGGAGCCCAGTCTCTTTTGCATCCCACGCCGTCATCACATGGTATCCATCGTTTTCAGAGCGATGCTGCAGGGCTCCGTTTCGATTTTTGTTGCGCAATTGGCTGACACGTAGCACTCTTTGTGGCTGGGAAAAGGACCGACGGCGCTGACATCGATCAAGCAAGTGGAAGTGCGTGTCGAGTTGTCGCTGGAACTAACGGTTGGTGATTGTGGCCGTTGAATGCGAACGTCCAAAAATGGGGCGTCCTAACCGAAGTGCATCAAGCCGGTTTTTTTAGGGTAGGGGTTCAGCGTCCTTCCCGCAAATGTGCCATGAACCTCGTGCTGCCCGCCCGTTTACCCGCGTAGCAAAGACACCATCGAACATAGCGTGGTTGTGCTGTCGTAGCGGTCGTTTGCCGGTCGAAATGCACCTTGTTTGTTCCCACAACCAACATTTTCGGCATATCGCAATCATCCTTTTCCGGTGAAAGCAGTATCTCATAGAGGTAGGCCAATATGACTACTAAGTTTGACCGGTCAGCGGTCCTGCTCGCAACCGACCAGAGCGGCACCCTCCAAAGAATATTTGATCGCATTTGCTTCGAAGCGAGCATTCCACGCCATGGTGATCGCGCCTCACGCTTAGCTAGATTCTTGATGGATGAATTCAAGGTGGGCAACAAGGACGAATGGGCGTTGACCGAATGCGGCCGCTGGTTCTGTAGGCCGGCGACCCCCATCCGACCTCCATCTAAAAGCCGCCTGGTTCTTTATTACGATTTCCAGAGTTGGATCACCTAGTACCGGCGCACACCCGGTGCGTGGAGCTAATAACTGACAAGCGACGCAGTGAGACATAAGCGAAAAAAACAGAATCAAATTGCCCACCGCGTCTGTGTCCCGCGCGATGGTAAGTCTTTGATTCTTGGCAACTACCACGCTCCGGCATGGGGCACCACTGGCTTCGTGCAGCATTGTTGTTGCTGTATTTTTTCCATTTTATGTCCGTGCGATCGCGACGTCGGCCCGCGAAAGCCACATCATCGATGGAGCGACAATTCAGGAATGTCGACGCCATCATGGACGACGGCCGCCGACAGTCGCTGATCCGCTACTACATGGAAAAATACGAATGTGGTCGTGAGGACGCCATGCGCCGAACGGTCGAGGAGCGCCAACGCGACACTAACCGGTGGTGCGGGATCAAGAGAAGCAGCCTGGCGTGAACGCCTCGATCATGGCGATCTCTTGTGGCGTTAGAAGCTTCCCAACCATCCAGGCGCCGCTTATCAGCACCAAATAGATACACGGTTCCTGCGCATCACCGACCCTGTTGATCGGGCGATCCGGATAGCGCCGTCGAGCAGCTTCGACATCTTCCATCACGAGTGGATGGCGAGCCGCAGGCAACAAAAAAGGCCGGGATAAACCCGACCCCTTCCGTGATCTCCCCCCGCCGCTGCCAGTACATCCGTGGTCAGCAGGCGAGAGGGACCGTATGCCTTCAATATAGGCGTGATTGAAATTTAATCAATTCGGAAATCAAAGGGTGAGGCCTTCGAGGGTGACGACACCCAATTAGGCTATTGAAATGATTACATCTTTCCAGATCCGACACTGATAAGCTGCGGGTATGCGTGGCTTGTTACTCTTCATTATTGTTGCACAGTGCCTGTTGGCTGTGGATTGGATCGCAACCGAGGGCGAGTACACCCGCGTTGCTTGGAGCGGCGTACGAGAAGAAGCCGACTTCGCTCGTTATCAGGTGGGATATTGGGTCAACGCTATCGGTCTGTAGCGCTGGACACCTTTCCGAAAAGCCTAATTGCCCCGCGCAAAAGAACTGTGCCAGGAACAGGCTAAATCATTGTTTAATTGTGATTTCTTCGTTCCGACATGGGGCACCACCACATCACCCGAATTCTCCATGCCGACCGAAGTTTCCGTCTAGGACGCGACTTGGCCGGCGCTTACCGCGTCGGTCATTGAATTGGCTCGCTCGAAAGTGTTAGGTGCGCTGCAGCAGAAAACTGTCATGGCAGCGTCATGTTACCGAGAATCGAGACCTACGACGAACTCTACCGTGCCTTCCGCTGGCAGATCCCGGAGCGGTTCAACATCGGCGTCGCCGTCAGCGACGTCTGGGCTGCGCGGGAGCCGGAGCGCGTCTGTCTTCAGCATTTCGATCCCAATGGCCTGCATCAGGCGTTGACCTATGGCGAATTCGCCCGGCAATCCTCCGCCTTTGCGCAAGGGATTGCGAAGCAGGGCATTGCGCCTGGCGAGCGCGTCGCAATCCTCCTGCCGCAGGGCTTTGAAGCGGCGATCGCCCATGCGGGGATCTACAAGCTTGGCGCCATCGCCTTGCCGCTTGCGCTGCTCTTCGGCGTCGAGGCGCTCGAATACCGGCT
>NZ_JAEPRP010000039.1:0-34213 GCF_016652895.1 Ensifer sp. SSB1 | reverse complement strand
GTTACCAATGGTTTCGGTTTCGAACGTATTGCCGCGATCCGTGACCGGTTGCCGGAACTGCGCCTCGTCGTGCTGGCGGACGATCAGCCGCAGCCGGGGACGATCGCCTTCTCGTCGCTCGCTTCCGGGGATCCTGAGGGCTTCGTGCCGGCGGATACGGGGCCGGACGATCCGGCATTGATGATCTACACTTCGGGCACGACCGGGCCGCCCAAGGGCGCGCTGCACGGGCATCGGGTGCTGCTCGGCCATCTGCCGGGTTTCGAGTTCCATCATCACTTCCTGCCGCAGCCGGGCGATCGCATGTGGACGCCGGCCGACTGGGCCTGGGCAGGAGGGTTGCTCAACGCGCTCCTGCCGTCGCTGTTGCATGGCGTGCCGGTCGTGTCTTCGCCGGCGCAGAAGTTCGATCCGCATACGGCGTTTCGTATTCTGGAAGAGATGGATGTGCGCAATGCCTTCATTCCGCCGACGGCACTTCGGCTGATGAAGGCGGTCGAGAAACCGCGCGAGCGCTACCGCCTCAATCTCCGGACCATCGGTTCGGCCGGTGAGTCCCTGGGGCGCGAAACCTATGAATGGGCAAAGGCGGCGCTCGGTCTCGAGGTCAGCGAATTCTACGGCCAGACCGAGTGCAACATCGTCATCTCGTCAGCTGCCGCTCTTGGCGTCGTCAGGCCGGGATCGATGGGCAAGGCAGCCCCCGGTCACCGGGTGGCGATCATCGACGCCGAAGGCCGCGAATTGCCGCACGGCAGCGTCGGCCAGGTCGCAGTCAGGCGGCCGGATCCTGTGATGTTCCTGGGATACTGGGGCAACGAGGCGGCGACGGAGAAGAAGTTTATCGGCGACTGGATGACGACCGGCGATCAGGGCGTGATCGACGAGGAGGGCTATTTCACCTTCTTCGGCCGCGACGACGACGTCATCACCTCGTCAGGCTACCGCATCGGCCCAGGCGAGATCGAGGATTGCCTTGCCGGTCACCCGGACGTGCAACTTGCCGCCGCCGTCGGCAAGCCGGACCCGGTTCGCACCGAGATCGTCAAGGCCTATGTCGTGTTGAGGCCGGGCGTGGATGGTGACGAGCGTGTCGCGACGTCCATTCGCGAGTGGGTGAAGACCCGACTTTCGATGCACGAATATCCGCGCGAGATCGCCTTCGTCGACAGCCTGCCTCTGACGACCTCCGGCAAGGTTATCAGGCGGTTCCTGCGCGATCGCGCCGCGGCGGAGGCGTGCGGGGCGATCGAGGTTTCCGAAGCGTCGTAGGACCGTGGTCGCCGCGCGGCAGATTCCAATGAGTTAGAGCAGGATGCGGGTGGAAAACCGCGCAGAGTTTTCCTCATCCCGCCCTAGCGTCCGGCGAGCGCCTTGATCTTGTCGCGCAGGATCCGCGCCATGTTGCGGGTGTTGCGGTAGAGGTGGAGCTGGGCTGCGACCTGGCGCACTTCGCGGTCGCGGGTCTGCTGCAGGCCGATCACCAGCGTGCCCATTTCCTCGCGCTCCTGCCAGAACCGGCTCATGATCGGATGATCCGGCACGGCACAGGAATCGGAGCGGGCGATGTTGGCATCGTCGAGATGCCATTCCGTCAGTTCAGCGAGCAGCAGCTTGCCCGGTGAGAACTTGGCATAGCGCTCGTCATAGGCGGTCTTCCAGGTGTAGGCCTCGCCCGACATCAGGAACACGACCATGGATGCGATCGCGCGGCCATCGAGGTCGAGGGTGTGGATGCGTACGCTGTCGCCGTCGGCAAGGTTGGTGATCGCCTCGCGGGCAAAGGCCGCACGGAAGCGATCTAGCACCATGGCGCTGCGGCTCTTGCCCTTCCATCCAGACGCTTCGAGCGCCAGGAACTCCTCCATGCGCAAGCGGATTTCGCCCGGTTGGCGAGCGACCGAATAGTTCAGCACACCCTGCTTTTCGAGATTGTTCCACTGCCGCCGCAGCTCGCGGAAATGCGCCGGGCTGATGGCGTTGCGCAGATAGGTCGGCCCGTCAAACAGGCTTTCGAGCATGGGGCGGCTGAAAGTGTCGGTCACTGTCAGCGGGAGGTTGCGGCCGATGGCGACGGCACGCGTAAGCCGGGCCACCTTGCCATTGAGGCGCATGTCGGGAAGGACGAGCACGGACGGCAGGCCGGTCGAGGGCGCGGTGAAGGCCTCGAACAGATTGTCGATGGTCTCGGCGGCATCCTCGGCATCGACCAACGGAACGCCCAGCGGACCGAAGGGGTTCGACCAGGCGCGAATGATCGGCGCGCCGATCGAGAAGCCGGGCTTTTCAATCGAAAACGGCATCAGGAAACGCAGCCGGCTGCGGCGCTCGTCATTGTCGCGCATGATCGCGAGCCGGATCACCCGTTCTTCGAGGCGCGGCATCGCCGGGGCAAGGAAGCGGCCGGTGAAGAAGACGTTTGGTTCCAGTGCCCGGTTCGACAGGAAGTCGAGCTCGCGCTGCAATTCGTAGCCGGCCTTGGCCGGGTAGATGGCGAGATGGCGTCCAGGGCGGCCGACCTCGATCAGATGCTCCGCGGTCGGGCCCGCATCACCCGGTTGTGCGAGCCCGCCAAGGACCCGGGCGGCGCGACTGTTAGCGTCGCTCGGAAGATTGGTATTGCCGATCATGGATGGACAGCCCCGTTGTTTTCATTGCCAGCCCGCACGCGCGCAAAGGCGAAGAGCGCGAAGCCGAAGGTACGCCGGACGGCGATATGCAGCAACATCGCCTCGACAAACATTGCACCTGCGGTTGCAAGCGCAGCGCCGGTCAGTCCGAGGAGAGGGATGAGGCTCAGGTTGAGTGCGATGTTGGCCACCAGCGCGCCAGCGTAGAGGATCACGCAGAGCGTCTGCTGGCCTGCCATCGTCAGAAGCGTTTCCGCCGGGCCGACGAAGGCCTTGGCGAGAATGCCGCCGAAGAGGATCATCATCAAGGGCATGCCGGTGACGAAAGCAGGGCCGAAGAGAGAGAGCAGGAACGGGCCTGCAAGCAGGACCAGCGCGCCAACGAGAAGCGACGGCCAGAAGGCCCAACGGGCGCTTTCGATCGCGATCGCGGCGAGCTGCCGGCGATCCCGGGCCATGGCGTTCGAGACGCGCGGGCCGGCTGCTGCCTTGACGGCGAACATGACGAAGTGCACCAGCGCCATGGTCTTGGCGGCCGCGAAGTAGATCGCGACGTCATCGGGATCGAGATAGAGGCCAACGATCACCACGTCGGAATTGGTGAGCAGGAAGCCGAAACCATCGACCAGGAAGACGGGGATCGAGACCTTGAGCCAGCGGCCAAGCTCGATGCGCCGGGGACCTTCCACGTAACGCGAGCGGAGGCGATAGGTGAGCACCAGGAACTGCGAGACGGTGGTGACATAGGCGGCGGCCATGGCAGCAACCATGGCGGTTTGCGCCGTATGCGCCGCGCCTGCGGAAACCGCGAGCACCATGAAGACGAGCACCAGCAGCGGGCGGATGATGAAGGTGGGGCTCATGGCGGAAAGCGCCCACCCGTGGGCCCGGGATGTTCCGTCCATGACGTCGCCAAGCGAGATCATCGGCAGGGTGAAGAGGCCGAGATAGAGCGGGAAGAGGTAGTAGGTTTCGACATAGGCGCCGAAGAGCCAGAGGCCGAGCAGGCCGACGACGGCGACCGTGGTGGCGGAGGTGAGGGCGAAGACCCGCACCGTCGTCGTTACGCCGCGGATCTCGTCGAGTGCTGCAGCCGCCTGATACTCCGGCAGGAAGCGGATGACGACAGCATGGAAACCGACGCAGGAGAGGCTTCCAAACAGGATCACCAGCACCCAGACGAAGACGAAGATGCCGTATTCGAATTCGCCCATCATTCGCGCCAGGATGATCTGCGAGACGAAGGCGATGGCGGCGCTGAAAATGCGAACGGTGAAGGCAACGAGCGCCATCCGGCGCGCCGTGTTCTTCATGTCGGCGCCGGTCAGGATCGCGACCATTGCGCCGAGCACCGCGGACAGGCGGTGTCTCAGCGCCAACGGCAGCATTCGTCCGGCCGTTTGACATACCGCCATGAACACGAGAACACCCTGAGATTACGCAATACAGGGTTTCAGTACTGCCAGAACAGCGTTAACAAACGGTTCAGCGCGGTTGTATTTGATGGGGCCAGCCATGCCGATTGAGGACAGCGAACGGCAACGAATGATGCGGGCAAAATCGATCGGCCCGCGCATGATCGGCTATCTCGAAGAGATCGGCATCGAGCGACTGGATGAACTGAAAACGGCCGAGGCAGAAGACCTCGCCTTTCGCATCAACGCCACCCTCGGCCGTCGCCACATCAATCGCACAGGCATTCACGCGCTCGAAAACCTGATCGCCTACGCCAAGTCGTTCGATTGCTAGAAAGCAAGGAGCGGGAAACGAAAATGCCGCCCGAAGGCGGCATTTCCTGAGGAACTGGGCCGCGGGCGCCAACAGCACCCGCTTTACCTTGCCTGGATTATGCTTCGTAGATGCCGTGGCAGTGCTTGTACTTCTTGCCGGAACCGCACGGGCAGAGCTCGTTGCGCGAGACCTTGCCCCAGCTTGCCGGATCGTTCGCGTCGCGCTGTACGGGGGCGGCGGCAAGAAGCGTTCCGGCGCTGTCGCCGAAATCGTCTTCGCCCGTCAACGGATCGATATGGTGGCCGTGCATGACCGGCGGTGCCGGCTGCGGCGCCTCGGCCGCTTCGCGGACCAACTCGACGCGCATGAGTTGTGCAGTCACAGCCTGGCGCAGGTTGCCGAGCAGAGCCTGGAAGAGCTCGAAGGCCTCGGATTTGTATTCCTGCAGCGGGTCACGCTGCGCGTAGCCGCGGAAACCGATGACCGAGCGCAGGTGGTCGAGGTTGACGATATGCTCGCGCCAGAGATGGTCGAGCGTCTGCAGCACCACCGAGCGTTCGACATATTGCATGATCTCGGGGCCGAAACGCTCGGCGCGATCTGCGGCTTCCTTTTCGGCAGCGGCGGTCACGCGCTCGAGAATATCAGCCTCGTCGATGCCTTCCTCGGCCGCCCATTCGACGATCGGCAGGTCGAGATTGAGGTACTGCTGCACGTCGGCCTTCAGACCCTCGACGTCCCACTGCTCGGCGTAGGCACGCTCGGGGATGCGCTTGCCGACCATGTCCTCGATGACCTCGGTGCGCATGTCGGTCACAGTCTCGGTGACGCTTTCGGCATCCATCAGCTCGATGCGCTGCTCGAAGATCACCTTGCGCTGATCGTTGAGAACGTCGTCATACTTCAGGAGGTTCTTGCGGATGTCGAAGTTGCGCGCTTCGACCTTCTTCTGCGCGCGCTCAAGCGCCTTGTTGATCCAGGGATGGACGATCGCTTCGCCTTCCTTGAGACCCAGCTTCTGCAGCATGCTGTCCATGCGGTCTGAGCCGAAGATGCGCATCAGGTCGTCCTGAAGCGACAGGTAGAACTTGGAGCGGCCCGGGTCGCCCTGACGGCCGGAGCGGCCGCGAAGCTGGTTGTCGATGCGGCGGCTTTCGTGACGCTCGGTCGCGAGAACGTAAAGGCCGCCCGCGGCAAGTGCCTGCTCTTTCAGCTTCTGCACTTCAGTGCGGATCGCCTCGACGCGCTGTTCGCGCTCCGGGCCCGGCTCGACTTCGGCAAGCTCCTGCTGGATGCGCATGTCGATGTTGCCGCCGAGCTGGATGTCGGTGCCGCGGCCGGCCATGTTGGTGGCGATCGTCACTGCGCCCGGTACGCCGGCTTGGGCGACGATGAAGGCTTCCTGCTCGTGGTAGCGCGCGTTCAGCACCTGGAAGTTGCTGAAGCCGGACTTCTTGAGGAGATCGGCAAGCTGTTCGGACTTTTCGATCGACGTCGTGCCAACCAGCATCGGCTGGCCGCGTTCGTGCGCCGACTTGATCTCGTCGATGATGGCCTTGAGCTTTTCGCCCTGGGTACGGTAGACCTCGTCGTCCTCGTCGATACGCTTGATCGGCAGGTTGGTCGGCACTTCGATCACTTCAAGGCCGTAGATGTTGCCGAATTCTTCCGCTTCGGTCGCTGCCGTGCCGGTCATGCCGCCAAGCTTGGAGTACATGCGGAAATAGTTCTGGAAGGTGATCGAGGCGAGGGTCTGGTTCTCGGGCTGGATCTGCACCTTTTCCTTGGCTTCGAGCGCCTGGTGCTGGCCTTCGGAGTAACGCCGTCCCGGCATCATGCGGCCGGTGAACTCGTCGATGATGACGATTTCGTCGTTGCGGACGATGTAGTCCTTGTCGCGGGTGAAGAGCTTGTGGGCCTTGAGCGCGTTGTTGACGTGGTGGACGATCGCGACGTTCTCGATGTCGTAGAGCGATTCACCCTTCAACAGGCCCGCCTGGCGCAGAAGGTTTTCGAGCTTCTCCGTGCCTTCTTCCGAGAAGTTGGCCGAGCGCTGCTTCTCGTCGATTTCGTAGTCCTCGGGCGACAGCAGCGGGATGAACTCGTTGATCGTGTTGTAGAGATCGGAACGGTCGTCGAGCGGACCGGAGATGATCAGCGGCGTGCGTGCTTCGTCGACGAGGATCGAGTCCACTTCGTCGACGATGGCGAAGAAGTGACCGCGCTGGACCATCTGGCCGCGCTCGTACTTCATGTTGTCGCGCAGATAGTCGAAGCCGAGTTCGTTGTTGGTCGCATAGGTGATATCGCAGGCGTAGGCGTCGCGGCGCTGCTCATCGGTCAGGCCGTGGACGATGACCCCGGTCCTCATGCCAAGGAAGCTGTAGACGCGGCCCATGGTGGCGGCGTCGCGCTGGGCGAGGTAATCGTTGACGGTAACGACATGCACGCCCTTGCTGGCAAGCGCGTTCAGATAAACCGGAAGCGTCGCGACGAGGGTCTTACCTTCACCGGTCTTCATTTCCGCGATCGCGCGTTCATGCAGGATCATGCCGCCGATGAGCTGGACGTCGAACGGACGCAGGCCGAGGACACGGCGCGCGGCCTCGCGGGCAACGGCAAAGGCCGGAACCAGGAGGTCGTCGAGCGTCTGGCCCTCGTCCAACTGCTTACGGAATTCCACCGTCTTGGCAGTGAGCGCCTCATCCGACAAAGCCTTCATTTCGGCTTCAAGAGCGTTGATGGCGTCCACCCGAGCCTTGTAGCCGCGGACGCGACGATCGTTGGCGGAACCAAACAACTTGCGGGCTAGGCCGCCGAGACTGACCATACGAATGGTCCTTTCTTTTTTGTTGCCCTAGGTCTCATGGCCGCGCCGCGAAAACCGCGCAATGCCGTGAAACGCCCGGAAACTGTTCTGGACGCGAGGTTGCGTGACAGATAAGAGGGGGGTCGAATTATGTCAACGCAATTGCACTGCCGGACGGCTACAGAACCGCCACATTCTGGTGGTGTGCAGCCGCTACAAGCTGCAGGCAATTGCGCCGAAGGCTAATGTGAAAGGTAATGAGCATGTCCAAGTTGAAAACCCTGGCCGCTGCGGCACTGGTTGCGGCCATGGCCGTTCATGGTGCCGCGCGGGCGGAAGACGCCGATCCGGTGATCGCCAAGGTTGGCGGCGAGGACGTGCGCCAGTCCGAACTCACGCTGGCGCTCGGTGGTCTCGACCCGCAGCTTCAGCAGATGCCGGAGGAACAGAAGCGTGCTGCGGCTCTCTCGGCGATCATCGACGTCAAGCTCCTGTCGAAGACGGCCGAAAAGGAAGGCCTGCAGGATGATGCGACCTTCAAGCAGCGTGTTGCCTACCTCACCGAGCGCGAACTGCACAACGCCTACTTCAAGAAGCACGTGGTCGACGCAATCACCAAGGAAGAGGTGAAGGCGCGCTACGACAAGGAGATCGCAGCGATCCCGCCGCAGGAAGAAGTGAAGGCGCGCCATATTCTGGTGAAGACCGAGGACGAAGCCAAGGAAATCATCAAGGAACTCGACGCCGGCAAGAGCTTCGTCGAGCTGGCCAAGGCGAAGTCTTCCGATCCGAACAAGGACGACGGCGGCGATCTCGGCTACTTCACCAAGGGCCGCATGGTGCCGGAATTCGAGACGGCCGCCTTCGCTCTCGAAAAAGGCACCTACACCAAGACCCCGGTCAAGACGCAGTTCGGCTTCCACGTGATCCTGGTCGAAGACAAGCGCCCGCAGGCTCCGCCGCCGCTCGAGCAGGTCGAGCCGCAGGTCCGCCAGCTTCTCATGCGTGACAAGTACGTCGAGTTGCTTGCCGCCGCCAAGAAGGACGCAGGCGTCGAGATTTCCGATCCCGCTCTGAAGAAGGCCTATGACGAGGCCAACAAGGCGCAGGAAGCTCAGCAAGCCAAGTAGTTTTGATTGGCAGGTGCGGCCGCCGGCCGTACCTGCCGTCACCGCTTTTTGTCGATGCCCGGCGGTGAAAACCGTTCGGGCATTTGTCGCAAGATGGATCTGGAGCAGTTTCGGTTGTAAACCGCCCCAGATCTTTGTTCTTACGCATTTCCTGACGGAAAACCGCTACGCACTTTTCCTGGAAATGCTCTGGCTCCAACCCGTCACAGCAGGTTTCCCATGTCCGGCTCCGTTTCTCCGCTTGCTCCGAAAACCTTCGCCGAAATGCCTTCCGTGCGCGGTGTCCGCATGGCAACCGCTGCCGCAGGCATCAAGTACAAGAACCGCACCGACGTGTTGATGATGGTGTTCGACAAGCCAGCAGCCGTTGCCGGTGTTTTCACTCGCTCCAAGTGCCCTTCGGCTCCGGTTGATTTCTGCCGGCAGAACCTCGCCGGCGGTGTCGCGCGCGCCGTTGTCGTCAACTCCGGCAACGCCAATGCCTTCACCGGCAAGAAGGGACGCGAAGCGACCGCTTTGACGGCAAAATCGGCGGCAAAGGCGGCCGGTTGTGCCGAGGGCGAAGTGTTCCTCGCTTCGACCGGCGTCATCGGCGAGCCGCTCGACGCGACCAAGTTTGCCGGCGTGCTCGACGACCTGGCCGCAGCCGGCAAGGAAGATTTCTGGTTCGAAGCCGCCAAGGCGATCATGACGACGGATACCTATCCGAAGGTCGCCACACGCACTGCCGAGATCGGTGGCGTCAAGGTTACGATCAACGGTATCGCCAAGGGCGCCGGCATGATCGCGCCCGACATGGCGACGATGCTCTCCTTCGTGGTCACCGACGCCGACATCGCCCCGGCCGCGCTGCAGGCGCTGCTTTCGGCCGGTGTCGGTCCGACGTTCAACTCGGTCACGGTCGATAGCGATACCTCGACATCCGACACGTTGATGCTCTTTGCAACGGGTGCAGCGGGAGCCGACGGACAGGCAACGATTTTCGATGCGGCCGATACGCGCCTCGATGGCTTCCGCCTGGCCCTCAACGATCTGCTGCGCGATCTGGCTCTCCAGGTGGTGCGCGATGGAGAAGGTGCGCGCAAGATGGTCGAAGTCACCGTCGAAGGCGCCGAAAACGACGCGGCAGCCAAGCGCATTGCACTCTCGATTGCCAATTCGCCGCTGGTGAAGACGGCGGTTGCCGGCGAAGACGCCAACTGGGGCCGTGTCGTCATGGCCGTCGGCAAGTCCGGCGAGATGGCCGAACGCGACCGCCTGGCGATCTGGTTCGGTGACGTGCGCGTAGCCGTCGACGGCGAGCGTGACGCGACCTATTCGGAAGCGGCAGCCACTGCCGTCATGAAGGCCGAGGACATCACGATCCGCGTCGAAATCGGCCTCGGTTCCGGTCGCGCCACGGTCTATACCTGCGACCTGACGAAGGAATATGTCGAAATCAACGGCGACTACCGCAGCTGAGGCTCCGGTCGGCGATCGCAAGCAGCCTGGCATCCCAGGCCGGCCGGAGGTAGCAAGATGACATCGAGTGATACTCGGCCGGCGGGCAAGGCCGCGGCCGAAGGTGGGGAAGTGATAATGGTGGATCTCCCGAGCGTGCGCCGTCTCGAGGCCGTGGGCTTCCGCGCCTGGCCGGCAGCGTCTGTGCAATATGACGGCAGCTGGCTTATCCGGCTCAATGCAGGTCACGATTCCAAGCGTCTCAACTCCGTCAATCCGCTCGATCCGTCCGACTATCGCGATATTCCGGTTCGCCTGGAAAAGGCCGCCAGGCGCTTTGCGGACTACGGCCGGCCGCTGACCGTGCGCCAGACGCCGCTGACGCCGCCGCAACTCGTTGCCCATATGGATGCGGAAGGCTGGACGGCATTCAGCCGCAGCCTGGTGATGACGGCGGATCTTGCCGAGCGCGAATTCGGCGACGGCATCGATCACCTGCCGATCAAGGACGTCGGCCGCTTCGTCGATGCCTGCATCGGCATCGCCAGGGGCGATACGAAGAGGAAGGCCGCACTCGCCGAGATCATCAATGCGATCAAGCCGGAAAGCGGCCTGTTTCTGTTTGAAGATGCCGAGACTGGTCCGATCGCCGTGGCACTCGTCGTGCAGGACAACGACCTCGCCGGTATCATGCAGTTTGCCGTCGACGAGCGGGCCCGCGGACGCGGTGTCGGCAAGGCGATGCTCGGTGTCTGCCTGCGTTGGGCGCGCCTGCGCGGCGCCAAGAAGGCCTGGCTGCAGGTCGAGGCGGAGAACCGCGCAGCGATGGCGCTGTATCGCGGTGCCGCCTTCGCAGAAGTTTACAGCTATATCTACAGAACGCCTGGGGCTTGAGACCATGGACGCCAACGGAAAGAAGATCGTCCTCGTTGCGGCCTGTGCTCTGGTCGATTCCGACGGCCGGATCCTGCTGGCGCAGCGGCCGGAAGGAAAGTCGCTTGCCGGTCTCTGGGAATTTCCGGGTGGCAAGGTCGAAGCCGGCGAGACGCCTGAGGAAACCCTGATCCGCGAACTGGAAGAAGAACTCGGCATTCGCACCAAGGTCGCGTGCCTCGCGCCGCTGACCTTCGCCAGCCACACCTATGAGGACTTCCACCTGCTAATGCCGCTCTATGTCTGCCGGCGCTACGAGGGCGTGGCGACGGGACGGGAAGGGCAGGCAATCAAGTGGGTGCGGCCGAAGGCCCTGCGCGACTATCCGATGCCGCCGGCCGACGAGCCGCTGATACCGTTTCTTATGGATTTGCTCTGAACCTACCCGAAATCTGATTGATTATTAATCGATCGTTTATCTCCCTCGCGCAAAGATAGCTCAATTCATTTTCGGTACGCATTGTTGGTGAACGGCGTACTGATTTCAGGCAGTACGGTGGAACCAAGCTTGGGAAGGGCGCTTGCGTTCGCTGTGCTTTGTGCGTTTGTGAGGCTGGGATGGTGGACGACGATTTCTGGAGCACGGTTCAGGAAAAGGATCTGGTGACTAATCAGTCCCGCCGGACGGGTGTGCTCAATCTGTCCCTGCTGTTTGGAACGGCAGTGATCGCGCTGACATTGATCCTGACGCCGATGCTGTCTTCGAAGAACGACAGGCGCATCATGGCGAACACGCCCGTCGACTACGACAACATTTCCACCGGCTCCATCCCTTCGAGCGGGACCTCCAAGCGCTACACGGTTCGGCGCAGTGTCCTTCAGGAAATGCCGGGCGCGGTTTGCATCATCGATGCCGACGGCCGCAAGAGCGGATGCTGAAGCCAGCGCCATCGGGTCTTCCGATGCCGCCTTGTGTTTCGGATTGAATACGAACCAGGGTGGGGACGCATGGAAAGGCTGAGACGCTTCTTTCGCGATACGCATGCTGGCATCGCCATCGAGTATGCACTCATTGCCGCCATCGTCTCTCTCAGCCTAATCCTTGGCGCCGAACAGATCGGCAGCGCCCTCTCAGCGGTCTACAATTCCGTCGCGACAGCCTTCGAGGGGGCTTGAGTTCAGTTCGAACTCGATCGTCGCCGGTTAGAGCGGCTGTTCCTTCGTGCCGAGCGCTGTCGACAGCCGCTGCTTTGCGGACCCCGGCTTCAATGGCTTTTGCTGGCTTTCGTGCGGCGCCCAGCCGGACAGGTAGATGACCGAGAACGTCGCGCGAATGCGGCCGTCCGGATCGGAAAAGCGTTCGGCATAGATTTCGGCCGCCCGCAGGAAGAAGCGCCGGGAAACGGGCGCGCGGCTTCGTGCCGAGAGTGGGCTCGTCATGCCCATGGCGCGCAGATCCCGCATCAGGGCAAACAGCGAATCATAGCGCACCGTGTAGGTCTCGGTGTCGGTGACCGGCAGCGCGAAGCCGGCGCGCTGGAGGAGAGCGCCGACATCGCGGACATCGGCGAACGGGATGACCCGCGGACTTGCGCCGCCCGTCAACTCGGCCTCTGCGGCCAGAAGCGCCTCGCGCAGTTCCTGGAGCGTACCGCTGCCGGGAATGGCCGCGAGAAAAAGCCCGTCGGGCTTCAGCGCGCGGCGAACCTGGATGAAGGCGCCGGGCGTATCATTGGTCAGGTGCAGGGATAGCGGCGAGACCACCAGGTTGAAGCTCTCGGGCTCGCCAGGAACCTCTTCGAGCGAGGCGATTGTGACCGGTGCTTGCTCAGACCCGAAACGCGCATCCGTTTCCGCGCGCTCCATCGTGTCGATCTTGCCGGTCGCCAAGAGGTCCCGGGCCGTCTGCCCGGTGTAACCGTGCAGCTCCAGAGCGTGATCGAAGTGGCGCTCGACTACGCTGACGCGCTCGGCAAGTTCCTGCGCAACGATATCGAGAAGGAAACCGGCTTTCGGATCGGCGTTTCTGAGCGCCCTTGCCCGGTGTGCCTCGACGAGGCTCTGGTCAAAGATTTTTTCCACGATACTGTCTCCGCACGCTGGCCAGCAAAAAGACCTTCGGAGGTTCAAAGTCAACAGCATGGGATGCGAGAGACCGCTGTTTCCGGAGGAGGGGTGGGGACGCGCGCTGGGGAGACTCGTCTCCGGGGCAGTCGATCTCGTCTATCCGCCGGTCTGCTGTGGCTGTGGCCGGCTGGTCGGCAGTCATCGCGCGGTCTGCGCGCTTTGCTGGTCGACGCTGCCGCTGATCGAACGCCCCTTTTGCGACATTCTCGGGACCCCGTTTTCGGTCGACCACGGGACTGGCTCGGTTTCGCCCGAAGCCATCGCCCATCCGCCGGCCTTCGACCGCCTGAGGTCGGTGGCTATCCATGAAGGCATCGCTCGCGACCTGGTGCACGGGCTGAAATACCGCGACCGTACCGACCTCGCGCCGATGATGGCGGAGTGGATGATCCGGGCGAGCGATGGGGCGGTCGCCTCGGCCGATGCGATCATCCCGGTGCCGTTGCATGCCTTTCGGCTGTGGAGGCGCCGGTTCAACCAATCGGCGGAACTGGCGCGGGCCATCGCGCGGCTCTCCGGCAGACCCTATCAACCCGATATCCTCAAGCGCATCCGACGCACAAGCCGGCAGGTGGGCCTTGCGAAGCAGGCGCGTGAAGACAATGTTCGTGGCGCCTTCGCGGTCTCGGAAAGCGGCAAGGCGGGTCTCCGTGGGAAAAGCGTGGTGCTCGTCGATGATGTATACACGACCGGTGCAACCGTTTCCGCAGCGACCCGTGCGCTGAAGCGGGCGGGAGCCGGGCCGGTCACGGTTTTGACCTTTGCAAGAGCCATATCCGGTCTTATATGACAATCAGTTGTCCGGCACGGTGGCCGGTGAAGGAGCGATTCAGGATCATGGCTTCAGTGGTCATTTATACGCGTCAGTTCTGCGGCTATTGTTCGGCCGCCAAGAAACTACTGGAAACCAAGGGCGTGCCCTTCCTCGAGCATGACGCAACCTATGATCCGAAGGTTCGGCAGGTGATGATCGAGAAGTCGCATGGCGGCACGACGTTCCCGCAGATCTTCATCAACGACATCCACGTCGGCGGCTGTGACGACCTGCATGCGCTGGAACGCGCTGGCAAGCTCGACGGCATGCTCGCCGCCTGAAGCGGCCGACGACGCGATATCTTGCGAGCCGCTGGCGCGAGAGAGGTTTTCGTTTCTCAGTGGTGTGCATCAGGAGTTGAACCAGGATGACCTTCAAGGCCGCAGCCATACAGATGTGTTCCGGCGTCGATCCGCACAGGAATGCGGAGACGATGGTTCGGCTGGCACGGGATGCCGCGGCAAGAGGCGCGACCTACATCCAGACGCCGGAAATGACAGGCGCGCTCCAGCGGGACCGCGCGGCCCTGCGTGCGATCCTGAAAGACGAGGCGAACGACATCATTGCCGGTGAGGCGGCAAAGCTTGCCGGCGAACTCGGCGTCTACCTCCATGTCGGCTCGACGCCGATCGCGCTTCCCGACGGCAAGATCGCCAATCGCGGCCTCTTGTTCGGTCCCGACGGCCGTAAGATCTGCCACTACGACAAGATCCACATGTTCGACGTCGATCTGGACAATGGCGAAAGCTGGCGGGAAAGCGCTGCCTATCAGCCCGGCAGCACGGCGCACGTTGCCGATCTCGGCTTCGGCAAGCTCGGTTTCACCATCTGCTACGATGTGCGCTTTCCGGAACTGTTTCGCCAGCAGGCGGTCGCCGGCGCCGAGATCATGTCGGTGCCCGCTGCCTTCACACGCCAAACCGGCGAGGCCCATTGGGAAATCCTGCTTCGTGCTCGCGCCATCGAGAACGGCCTCTTCGTCATCGCCGCAGCGCAAGGCGGAACGCATGAGGACGGGCGCGAGACCTTTGGCCACTCGATGATCGTCGATCCGTGGGGGCGGGTGCTTGCATCGGCCGGTCCGACTGGCGAGGCAATCGTACTTGCAGACATCGACGTCGCCGCTGTGCATGCGGCGCACGCCAAGATACCGAACTTGAAGAACGCCCGCAGTTTCGTGCTCGATGAAGTGGCGCCAACCGGGAAGGGAGGCGTCGCCGCTTGATCCGCTATACGCTTTCCTGCGACAACGGCCACGCTTTCGAGGGCTGGTTCTCGTCGAGTGACGATTTCGACCGCCAGGTCGACCGCAAGCTGGTGTCCTGCCCCACCTGCAATTCGACCGCCGTTGCCAAGCAACTGATGGCGCCCTCGGTGGCGACCGCGCGCAAGAAGGAAGCGACACGGGCGGTGATCATGGATCAGGCGCAGAAGGAAACGGTCGCCAAGATCCGCGAGCTGGTGAAAACTGTGCGCGAGAACGCTGAGGATGTCGGCGAACGCTTCCCCGAGGAGGCGCGCAAGATTCACTATGGCGAAGCGGAGGAGCGCGGCCTGATCGGCAAGGCGACAGCGGAAGAGGCCGTGGCCCTGCTTGAGGAAGGAATTGCGGTCGCACCGCTGCCGATCTTGCCGGACGAGGTCAACTAAGCAGGTTAGCGGCCTGCGAGATGCCGCAAATTTTGCCGGCAACTCTTTAAAAACAATGTCTTGCTTCCCATCTCGCAGCTTTGCATGGGAGTTTTTCAGCCAATGACATTGCACGAGCTTCGCATTTCCACCGATCGTCTCGTCATCCGGCCCTTCGTGTCCGGCGATTTTCCGGCCTTCTTCGCCTACCACCGGCTGCCGGAGGTTTACCGCTATCTTTACCAGGACCCCCTGGACGAAACGGCGGCGCGCGCGAAGTTCGCCAAGGCTTCAGCACCGCGGCTCGACGAGGATGGGGATGTCGCGGTGTTTGCGGTCGAGCGGCAGGAGGATGGCGCGCTGATCGGCGAGGCGTTGCTGAAACTCGCTAGCCGGGCGGCTGAGCAGGCGGAAACCGGTTACATTTTCAACCCCGCTTTTGCCAGAAGGGGGTATGCAACGGAGGCGATGCGGGCCGTTCTCGATTTCGGCTTTTCGACGCTCAGGCTCCACCGGATCTTCGCCCGGCTCGATGCACTGAACAGAGGTTCGGTTGGCGTCGTCGAGCGTCTCGGCATGCGCCGCGAAGCGCATCTGATCGAGAACGACCGCTTCAACGACGTCTGGGGCGATGAGTTCGTCTATGCGCTCTTGCGACGCGAATGGTTGGCGCATCGGCAGGTGGGTTGAGCCTGCCGTAAGCGTTCAGAGCGGGCGCTTGGCGACGATCATGTAGTTGACGTCCATATCCCTGGACAGGTTCCACTGATTGGAAAGCGGATTGAAGAACACGCCGGTTCGCTCCGTCACTTCGAGACCGTTGGCCACAAGCGGCTTTTCCAGCTCTTCCGGGCGCACCAGCTTCTCATACTGGTGCGTGCCGCGCGGCAGCCAGCGCAAGACATTCTCGGCGGCGAAGATAGCCAAAGCCGCCGCCTTCATGGTGCGGTTGATGGTGGCAACGAACATCAGGCCGCCAGGACGAACCATGTGGGCGCAGGTGGTCATGAAGAAATCGACATCGGCGACATGTTCGACCACTTCCATGTTGAGCACGATATCGAAGCTTTCGCCGGCTTCGGCGAGCGCTTCCGCGGTTACGGCACGGTAGTCGACCGTCACGCCGCTTCCGGCAGCATGGGTCTTGGCGATGCCGATGTTCTTTTCCGATGCATCGGCTCCAAGCACGTCGGCGCCCATGCGTGCCATCGGTTCGGACAGGAGACCTCCGCCGCAACCGATATCGAGCACGCGCAGACCTTTGAGCGGCTGCGGGCTCCTTGGATCGCGGCCGAAATGCTCGGCCACCTTGTCGCGGATATAGGCGAGGCGAACGGGGTTGAACTTGTGCAGCGGCCGGAACTTGCCGGTCGGATCCCACCACTCCGCAGCCATGGCGGAAAAGCGGTCCACCTCGCTCTGGTCGATCGTCGTGCGTGCGGTCTCGCTCATGTCGCCGTCTCCTTGCATCTTCCCTACCGCGCCGCGCGTCTTTTAGGACGCGCGAAGGACGCTGTAACGCTTTAAAGCTGCTGCATAATTTTATCCCTAAATCGATCCCGACTTAAGGCGCTATGCAGTAGTGAAGTCGGACGATCGGGCAGGGAAGTCAAGAGCCGGCGATGAGCCAGATGGGCGCAGGACTGTCGGGAGCGATGCTCTGCATCTCTTAGCTTGCATCCGTTTCCGGCTGGTAGTGCAGAATGACGACGCCCGATTTCAGCGGGCGGGTATGGGTCAGTCTGAGTTTCGTCTGCTTCGTTCCCGGCTTGAACAGGGGTACGCCATTGCCGAGAAGCACCGGATTGATGCCCAGGCGATACTCGTCGACGAGGCCCTTCTCGATCAGCCCTGCTGCGAAATCCGCGCTGCCGAAAACGAAGATCGTGCCGCCATCGAGGTGCTTCAAGCGCTCGACTTCCTTGGTGGCGTCGCCGTTTACAAGCGTCGTCCTGTGCCAGTCGGCGGATGTCAGAGTTCGCGAAAAGACGAATTTCTCGACGCCGTTCATGAAGGTAGCGATGTCGCCCTCGGCTGACGGCCAGTAACCGGCCATCATTTCATAGGTCACGCGGCCGAAAAGCAAAGTGTCCGCTTCAAGTTGCGATTCTCCGATATAGGCGGCGAGTTCGTCTTCGAAGACGAACCAGTCGATGTTGTGTCCCGGGGCTTCGAAGAAGCCGTCGACGCTGACCATGTCCCACATGATGACCTTACGCATTGTCTCACTCCCGTTGCGGCATATCCTGTCATGGAAGAGAGTGGCAAAACTGATTTTGAATTGCAAGTGGTTTGTTTTCTGCATCAGATTCAGCTTGTGCAACTCTTCGCGGTGATGGCTTTCGATCTCTTGAAGGATGGGGACTTCAGATGGCGCTGGACAGGATTGGGTGGGCGGTCGAGGTCGTCGCCCCCCGGCCCTCGGATCGACTGCTCGAAATCGGCTGTGGCCATGGTGTTGCGGTGACGCAGGTTTGCGAGCGACTGGTCGAAGGCGAGATAGTGGCCATCGACCGGTCGGCCGTGATGATTGCGGCGGCGGCGCGCCGAAATGAGAAATACGTCGCAGCCGGTCTGGCCACCTTGCAGGTCGCTGACCTTCAATCACTCGATTTGGGTCACCGTCGCTTCGACAAGGCTTTTGCGCTGCGCGTCGGCGTCTTCGCTCGGGGCGAGCCTGCGCGTGAGTTTGAGGGACTGGTTCAACTGTTGAAGCCGGAAGGTCGCCTTTTTCTCTTCCACGACGAGCCGTCCACGGGCGCGGACGAAGTGGGTGCGCGGCTCGAAGCGGCGGTCCTTCGCTACCGATGGAGCGTCGAGGCTCGATTGACGCACGTCTTCGCCGGCGGCGAGGCCGCCTGCGTCATCGCCCGGCCGCCTTCCTGACTGCATTCAGAAAGGTGACGCCCGCTCGTCGCGGGCGTCACTCCTGTCGGTCGTGGGTTTGCCTGAGCGGCTGCTACCCAAGCTCGCTCGCAGCCGCCGAGGCGAAGAAATCTTCGGGATCCTCGACTTCGACGAGGCGGCGCTTTTCGATCAGCCAGAAGCGGTTGCCGACATTGCGCACGAAGCTGCGGTCGTGGGAGACGAGAAGGCAACTCGTTTCATGTTTCAGCAACTCCGTCTCGAGTGCCTCCTGACCCTCGATGTCCAGATGGTTGGTCGGCTCGTCGAGCAGGTAGAAATTGGGCTCCTTCAGCCGCAGTACCAGCATGGCAAGGCGTGCCTTCTGGCCGCCGGACAGTCGGCCGATCGGCTTCTCCTGCATGTCGATGCCGACGCCGGCGCCGACAAGCAGGGTGCGGGCGCGTTGATCGCCGAGCGAAAAACGACGCGACAGCGCAGCAAGCGGTGTCTCGTCATCCGACAATCCCGCGAGCGCCTGGTCGCTGTAGCCAAGCACCAGCGAGGGCGTCGCCTTCAGCGTTTCGGGCGCACGGGAGGGTTCTTCGATCGCAGACCGGATGAGGTTGACGAGCCGTGTTTTGCCGGCGCCGTTTTCGCCGAGCAGCACGATGCGATCGCCTTGGCAGATCCAGCGTTTCCCCGTGCGGAAGAGCGGCATGCCGTCGGGCGTTTCCACCTGAACGTCGTCGAGTGTCACCAGGATCTTCGCATGCGTGCCGCGGTTGGCGAGGCGGATCGCGCCGGCCGAACGTTCCTGATGCGCCGGTTTTGCCGCGTCCTCCAGCCGTTCCGCCCGCTGCTTCAACTGCTTGGTTTTCACCGTCAAAAGGTCGCTGCCGGAATTGATGCCGATATTGTTGAGCTTGGCGGCCTGGCGGCGAAGCTGCTGCGCCACTTTCATGTCGCGCTGGTAGCGCCGCTCCTCCGACGCATCCACCTCATCAAGTGCTGCGCGCGAGCGTGAGTAGGCAAGCGCGAAGATCGGCGACTGCTCGGGCCTGAGGAACAACGTGCGATTGGTGGTCGCATCCAGGAAGGCGCGGTCGTGGCTGGCGACCAGCACCGGCACATCGCGCGGCAGGGCATTGAGCCAGGCTTCGAGCCGGGCGATCTTGGCAAGATCGAGATGGTTGGTTGGCTCATCGAGCAGCAGCGCATCCGGATCAGTAACCCAGACCCGTGCGAGAAGCGCCAATCGCTGCCAGCCACCGCTCAACTCCGAGACAGCGCGGCGGCGTAGAACCTCCGGCACGTCGAGGGAATCGAGAACGATGTCGACGCGCCAGCTTTCATTTTCCGCCTGGTCGGCCGGAAGCGCCGAGAGAACGGCGTCGTGGAAGGAGAGAGGCAGAAGGGAGGGGGGCACGTTCTGCTCGACGTGGCCGATGGTCAGGCCACGCGAGCGCGTAATCTCGCCGGCGGTCGGGTCGAAGCTGCCGGCGATCGATTTCAGCAGGGTCGACTTGCCGCGCCCGTTCGCAGCGACGATGCCGATCCGGTCACCGGGGGCGACCGAGAGGTTGAGGTTGGAGAAAAGCGGTGCGCTCAGGCTGACGCCGAGGTTGCGGATATTGATCAAGGCCATGGTCGTTCTCTGGACTGCGCGAGCGACGGTGAGACATCCATGGGCGGCGCATTTGACGCCGGGGTTTTCGGATGCTTGAACCCACAACGGCATGCTTGCTGCGCGTGGGTCACGTCGGCTCGATATTGGAAGACGATGCAGGCGTTTGAACCAGGGCGGTTCCGCACTGCATCACTCTGGGCAGACCAGGGATAGGTTCGCGAGATTGCGAAGTATGTCCGGTCAGCCCTGCAAACGCATCTGCAGGGCTTGGACGGGGCCACGCTGGCGGTGGTGCCGGAAGAATGTAATCACGCGCAGCCCCCCTTTCTCGAATTGAGTTGCGGTTGCACGTTTAGCATCAGCGCCGGTAATTTTCAACGCGGCTTTGCGGGGGCTTGCGGTACGGATATTTCCATCGCGCAGCGCCTTCGGCAATATTGTTGCGGAATGCGGTGTCGAGGCCAGCTATTGGGATCCGAATCTGTGCCCGCTTGCCATTGCGTGCGGCCCCCTGATCCGCTAAGAGACGCCGCGACTTTCCGCTCCCCGAAGCGGTGACTGCCGATGTCCGAGAAGTCTCCCAAGCTTTTTGACCGTCGGGCGCCGGCGGGGGCTTTCCTGTCACGCGCGCCTTACGCGCGCAAATTGGGTACCGGTAGAGGCAAATGGCACGCATCGTGATGAAATTCGGCGGAACTTCCGTCGCTGATTTGGACCGCATCCACAATGTCGCCCGCCATGTGAAACGCGAAGTCGATGCCGGCCACGAAGTTGCCGTCGTCGTTTCCGCCATGTCCGGCAAGACCAATGAATTGGTCGGCTGGGTGCAGAACATGCCAAAGGCAACCGGCGCCAACTCGCCTTTCTACGACGCGCGCGAGTATGATGCGATCGTCGCTTCCGGCGAGCAGGTGACCTCCGGCCTTCTGGCGATCGCGCTGCAGTCGATGGGCATCAATGCCCGTTCCTGGCAGGGCTGGCAGATCCCGATCCGCACCGACAACGCCCATGGCGCAGCCCGCATTCTCGATATCGACGGTGCCGAACTCGTCCGCCGCATGGGTGAAGGCCAGGTCGCCGTTATCGCCGGTTTCCAGGGGCTTGGACCCGACAACCGCGTCGCCACCCTCGGTCGCGGTGGCTCCGACACCTCGGCCGTTGCGATTGCCGCCGGCGTCAAGGCCGATCGCTGCGATATCTACACCGACGTCGATGGCGTCTATACGACCGACCCGCGCATCGAGCCGAAGGCGCGGCGGCTGAAGAAGATCGCGTTCGAGGAAATGCTGGAAATGGCATCGCTCGGCGCCAAGGTGCTGCAGGTGCGCTCGGTCGAGCTCGCCATGGTGCACAAGGTCCGCACCTTCGTGCGTTCGTCTTTCGAAGATCCCGATGCGCCGGGCATGGGTGACCTTCTCAATCCGCCCGGTACGCTGATTTGTGATGAGGATGAGATCGTGGAACAGGAAGTCGTAACCGGCATTGCCTATGCCAAGGATGAAGCCCAGATTTCGCTGCGCCGTCTCGCCGACCGGCCGGGCGTCTCCGCCGCGATCTTCGGCCCGCTCGCCGAAGCCCATATCAACGTCGACATGATCGTCCAGAACATTTCCGAAGACGGCTCGAAGACCGACATGACCTTCACGGTTCCGTCGGGCGACGTCGACAAGGCGCTGAAGGTGCTCGGCGACAACAAGGAAAAGATCGGCTACGACGTCGTTCAGTCCGAAGCCGGCCTCGTCAAGGTCTCGGTCATCGGTATCGGCATGCGCAGCCACGCCGGTGTTGCAGCCTCGGCCTTCCGTGCGCTCGCCGACAAGGGCATCAACATCAAGGCGATCACCACCTCCGAGATCAAGATTTCGATCCTGATCGATGGTCCCTACGCTGAATTGGCGGTTCGCACTTTGCATTCCGCTTACGGTCTCGATAAGAGTTAATCGACAGGCGACTGATTTGGGATTCGCGGCGGTTCCGCCGCGCATCCGTTTGCCGCCGCCTACTCTATTTCGGGAGACCCCACGCGATGAGAGACCTTTCCGCAGGTCCGCGCGTTCTCCTCAAGCGGTTGCGCGAGCTTATGGCGGAACCGCTGGAGCCGCAGGAGCGCCTTGACCGTATTGTGCGCCAGATCGCGCAGAACATGGTTGCGGAAGTGTGTTCGGTCTACGTCCTGCGTTCCGACGGCGTGCTCGAACTCTACGCGACGGAAGGTCTGAACAAGGCGGCCGTCCACCTGGCGCAATTGAAGATGGGGCAGGGCCTCGTCGGCACCATCGCCGCCTCGGCGCGACCGCTCAATCTGTCCGACGCCCAGTCGCATCCGGCCTTTACCTACCTGCCGGAAACCGGCGAAGAGATCTACCACTCCTTCCTTGGTGTGCCGATCCTGCGCACGGGCCGCGCGCTTGGTGTTCTCGTCGTCCAGAACAAGGCGATGCGCAACTATCGCGAGGACGAGGTCGAGGCGCTTGAGACGACTGCCATGGTTCTCGCCGAGATGGTGGCAACCGGCGAGCTCAAGAAAATCACCAAGCCGGGTCTCGAACTCGATCTCTCGCGCCCGGTCTCGATCGAAGGCAACAGCTACGGTGAAGGCATCGGCCTCGGTTATGTCGTCCTGCACGAACCGAGGATCGTCGTTACCAACCTGCTCAACGAAGATACCGACCAGGAATTGCAGCGGCTTGCCGAGGCGCTGGGGTCGTTGCGCATCTCGATCGACGACATGCTGTCGCGCCGCGAGGTGTCGATGGAGGGTGAGCACCGCGCCGTGCTCGAAACCTACCGCATGTTCGCCCATGACCGCGGCTGGGTGCGCAAGCTCGAAGAGGCGATCCGCAACGGCCTGACGGCGGAAGCCGCGGTCGAACGGGTGCAGAGCGAAACCAAGGCGCGCATGATCCGTCTGACGGACCCTTATCTGCGCGAGCGCATGCATGATTTCGACGACCTGGCCAACCGCCTGCTGCGCCAGCTCTCGGGCTACGGCGCCAAGCTTTCGGCCAGCGACTTCCCGAACGATGCGGTGATCGTGGCGCGCGCCATGGGCGCTGCCGAACTGCTCGACTATCCGCGCGAGAACGTACGCGGCCTGGTGCTCGAAGAGGGTGCGGTGACGAGCCACGTGGTGATCGTCGCGCGCGCCATGGGCATTCCGGTGATCGGACAGGCGACCGGTGCGGTTGCGCTTGCGGAAAACCGCGATGCGATCATCATCGACGGCGACGATGCCAAGGTCCATTTGCGGCCACTCGCAGACCTGCAGCGCGCCTACGAGGAGAAGGTTCGCTTCCGGGCACGGCGCCAGGCGCAGTTCCGGGCGCTGAAGGACGTCGAGCCACTGACCAGGGATGGCAAGCGCATTACGCTGCAGATGAACGCCGGCCTGCTCGTCGACCTGCCACATCTCAATGAAGCGGGCGCTGAAGGCATCGGCCTGTTCCGCACCGAACTCCAGTTCATGATCGCCTCGACGATGCCGAAGGCGGAAGAACAGGAAGCCTTCTATCGCAGTGTGCTGAAGCAGACCGGCGGCAAGCCCGTGACCTTCCGCACGCTCGACATAGGCGGTGACAAGGTGGTTCCCTATTTCCGCGCGGCGGAAGAGGAAAACCCGGCGCTTGGCTGGCGTGCAATCCGGCTTTCGCTCGATCGCCCGGGTCTCTTGCGCACCCAGCTTCGTGCGATGCTGCGTGCGGCGGCCGGCGCCGAGCTCAAGCTGATGCTGCCGATGGTCACCGAGGTCTCCGAACTCAGGATCGCGCGCGACCTGCTGCAGAAGGAAATCGAGCGGCAGTCGAAGCTTGGTGAACAGTTGCCACGCAAGCTGCAGTTCGGCGCCATGCTCGAAGTGCCGGCGCTGCTGTGGCAGCTCGACGAGCTGATGACCGAAGTGGATTTTGTATCCGTCGGCTCGAACGACCTCTTCCAGTTCGCGATGGCGGTAGACCGCGGCAATGCTCGTGTCTCCGATCGTTTCGACGTGCTCGGCCGACCGTTCCTCAGGATCCTGCGCGACATCGTGCGTGCGGGTGACCGGCACGATACGCCGGTGACGCTGTGCGGGGAGATGGCGAGCAAGCCGCTTTCTGCCATGGCATTGCTGGGGCTTGGCTTCCGTTCGGTATCGATGTCGCCGACGGCGGTAGGCCCCATCAAGGCGATGCTGCTGGCGCTCGATGCGGGCAAGCTTGGCGGCGCGCTCAACGCGGCGCTCGATGACACACGCGACCAGCGACCCGTTCGCCAGATGCTGGTGGATTTCGCCGCGGAAAACGGCATTCCGGTTTAGATTGAATTGACGCGTCGTGATCCTCGTCCGGACTTGATCCGGGCGAGCCGAGACGCATTTGGAGTGAGATTTGGCAAAGCTTCCCGTTGAAAAGATGCGCGAACTGGAACGTCGGTTCGGTGAGATCGAGGCCCGCATGTCGGCCGGCCCGGCCGCGGACGTCTATGTCAAGCTCGCCTCGGAATACTCCGAACTGCAGCCGGTCGTGACCAAGATCCGCGCCTACGAGAAGGCGACGGCCGAACTCGCCGATATCACTTCGATGCTTGCCGACAGATCGACCGACCGGGAGATGCGCGACCTCGCCGAAATGGAGAAGCCCGAGGTCGAAGCAGCCATCGAGGCACTGGAACAGGAAATCCAGATCCTGCTTCTGCCGAAGGATGCGGCCGACGAAAAGAGTGCGATCCTCGAAATTCGCGCCGGTACCGGCGGATCGGAAGCGGCGCTTTTTGCCGGCGATCTTTTCCGCATGTACGAGCGATATGCTGCCGGCAAGGGCTGGAAGGTCGAAGTGCTGTCAGCAAGCGACGGCGAAGCCGGCGGGTTCAAGGAAATCATTGCGACGGTTTCCGGACGCGGCGTGTTCTCGCGGTTGAAGTTCGAATCCGGGGTGCACCGGGTGCAGCGCGTGCCGGAGACCGAAGCGAGCGGGCGCATTCATACGTCAGCCGCAACCGTCGCCGTGTTGCCCGAGGCTGAGGACATCGACATCGAGATCCGCCCCGAAGATATCCGCATCGACACGATGCGCTCGTCGGGTGCCGGCGGTCAGCACGTCAACACGACGGACTCGGCGGTGCGCATCACCCACCTCCCGACCGGGCTCGTCGTCACCAGCTCGGAAAAGTCGCAGCACCAGAACCGTGCGAAGGCGATGCAGGTCCTGCGCTCGCGCCTCTACGACATGGAGCGCCAGCGCGCCGACAGCGAACGCTCGGCCGACCGCAAAAGCCAGGTGGGCTCGGGCGACCGCTCCGAGCGTATCCGCACCTACAACTTCCCGCAGGGACGCCTGACCGACCACCGCATCAACCTGACGCTCTACAAGCTCGATCGGATGATGATGGGTGAGATCGACGAGGTCGTCGATGCGTTGCTCGCCGATTATCAGGCAAGCCAGTTGGCGCAGCTCGGCGAGCAGCGGGGCTGAGCCATGGCCGAAACGCTCGCGAGCCTCGTTGCCGAAAGTCGCGATCGCCTGCAGGCGGGCGGCATCGAGCATGCGGCTCTCGACGTCCGGCATCTGATCTCCGGCCTGCTCGACATCTCGCTGAGTGCGGTTGTCTCGCGGGGCAGGGAGCCCGTGTCGGAGGAGGATGCCGCACGCATCCGGGCGGCGGTTGCGCGGCGGCTGGCACGCGAACCGGTCTACCGTATTCTCGGCGAACGCGAATTTTTCGGCCTGCCGCTAAAGCTTTCGAAGGAAACGCTGGAGCCTCGCCCGGATACCGAGACGCTCGTCGATCGGATGATCCCCTATCTGCGTGAGGCGGTTGCGCGAAAGGGTGGCTGCGAGCTTATCGATCTTGGAACCGGTACCGGGGCGATTTGTATCGCGCTCCTGTCGCAGGTTCTTGAAGCCAGGGGCACGGCCACCGATATATCGCAGGACGCACTGGCAACGGCGACGGCGAATGCTGCCGGGCTCGGCCTTGCGGAACGGTTTCGGCCGCTTCTCAGCAACTGGTACGAGAAGGTGGACGGACGGTACGATGTGATCGTCTCAAATCCGCCGTATATCCGGTCCAGTGTCGTCCATGAGCTTGAGCCGGAGGTGAGACTTCACGACCCGGCCGCAGCGCTAGATGGCGGAGAAGATGGGCTTGATGCCTATCGCGCCATCGCTTCTCAAGCTGGTCATCATCTTGAGACAAATGGCGTGATAGGCTTGGAAATCGGTTTCGACCAGAAAGAGGCGGTGACGGCGTTGTTTAACGCCGAAAAATTCCGTCTGCGTGAAGCGGCGAAGGATCTCGGCGGTAATGACCGCGTCCTGATCTTCGAACGCGACATCAACCGTTGAAAAAATGCTGCACTGACGCATCTTCTTTCTTGCTCAGGCAAAGAAAGGGCTTGGAATCCCAGAGGAAGCGGGCTAGTTTGCCCGCGCACTGGGCAGAAGGTCATGGACCTAAGATTCGTTCCGGTATGACCTGGCCACGGGGATTGCTCTCAAGAAAGAGTTGCTAGGGTCAACAAGTGCCTTGTGCAGGTACCTGTTAATTTGACGTCAGTCGGCGCCAAAGCCGCCATTGTGCGAGCGCAGCGGTGCGTGCTCTGTCGGGCGTGAACGGATCCGGCCGGAAGACGAAACCACATGATCATCATTATCAAGAGAATTCGGGTGAATGTACTATGAGGCCAGGACAGCAAAACAAGCGCGGCCGCGGGCGGAATAACAATAACAACAACAACAATAACAACGGAAACAACAACAATCACAACCGCAAGGGCTCGAACCCGCTGACGCGGACCTACGACAGTTCCGGCCCGGACGTGAAGATTCGCGGTACTGCCCAGCACATCGCCGAGAAGTACTCAGCTCTTGCGCGCGATGCTCAGAGCTCGGGCGACCGGGTCATCGCAGAAAACTACCTGCAGCACGCCGAGCACTACAACCGTATCATTGCCGCCGCACAGGCGCAGATGCAGGATCGGTTCCAGCGCGAAGATCGCCAGGATTTCCGCGGCCATGATGCGTCCGATCAGGACCAGGATGATCTGGATCAGGTTTATGTCGACGACATGCCGGCTCCGGTTGCCGTGGCCGCAGCGCCTGCTGCCGAGCCGCAGCCTGTTGTCATCGACGGCACGGGCCCGCAGCCGGTGATCGAAGGCACGCCGGCGGAAGTCGCGATGGAAGAGGAAGCTCCGGCTGCCTCCGGCCGCGCCGCATCCCGCCGCCGCAGTGCGCCGCGTCCGCGCCGTCCGCGCCGTAGCGCACAGGACGGTGCTGCCGACGAGGCTCAGGCTTCGGGCGATGCCGCTCCGGAAGCACCGGCACTGGCCGCTTCCGAGTAAGTGGCGAGCTGACAGCGAGGTTGCCCGATCTGGGCACGACAAAAACCCGGCCTGTTGCGGCCGGGTTTTTCTTTGTCTGATACTTGCGATCAGGCGTTGACGCTGTCGACGATCAGTGCCGCGAGATTGGTGCTGGCGGCCGCCTCGCTTGTGCGGCCGCGGATCAGTTCGCGGCCGATCGCCTCGGCAGCCCCTGCTATACCAGTGCAGCGCAGGCGCAAATCTTCAGCGGGAATTTTCGCAAACGGCCCGAGTGCCGCCTGGATCATCCCCACATAGTCGTCGGCCTGCTGTTGCTGTGTCGCGATCATATCGGCGTTGCCACGCAGCGCGCCGGAGATGGCTTGCCATTCCTCACCACTGTCGACGGCGCACTTGATGTAAACCGAACTGATGATGTCGGCGACCGCATCGAGCTCTTTCGGTGCCCCGGCAAGCGCCAACTGCAGCTTGCTTGTGTGGCGGTCTTCGATCTCCTGGGAGAGCGCGATCAGCAATCCCTCACGCGTACCGAAATGCTCATAGGCGATCGGCTTGCTGACGCCCGCACGTTCGGCGAGGTGTCCGAGCGTCAGGGCATCGGCTCCGCACTCGCGCAGGATCTCCTTGGCGGTCTCGATCAACTGGGCGCGCCGTTCGGGTTTGGCGAGCTTTCGGATTTTCGTCGGTGCCATCGATCGCAATCCTTTTTCGCGCCGGTTTGTGGCTCTTGAAAGCGGCGTTCGGCAACTTATCTACTAACAGTAACTTACTAATGGTAGGTTCGGCAATCAGCCGGACACCTTTCGTTTAGGAGATAGGAAGATGTCGAGCAAGTTTCAGCCTGTTTTGATTATTGGCGGCTCCGGGGTCGTCGGATCGCAGGCGGCGAAAATCATCCGCCGGCTACACCCCAAGCTGCCGATCGCCATCGGCGGCCGTGATGTCGGCAAAGCCGAGGCCGTGGCGCGTGAGGTGGGAAACGCGATCGGCGTCAGTGTCGATCTGGCGCGACCGGATCTTGGCTTTGGCCATGAGCCGCGCTTCAGTGCCGTCGTCATTTTCCTGAAGGATGAGAAGCTGAGCTCGATGCGCTACGCCCAGCGCCACGGCATCCCCTATATCAGCCTTTCGAGCGGCACCTTCGAAGTGGGGCCGGAAATGGCGCAATATATCCACGCGCCGGACAAGGCGCCGATCCTGCTCGCCAGCCACTGGCTCGCCGGCGCCGCGATCTTCCCGATCCTCGAATTCGCCAAGGCCTATGAGGCGATCGACACGATCCGCATCGGGGTCCTGCTGGACGAACAGGATATGGGCGGCCCGGCGGCACTCGCCGATTACAATCGTATCACCGGCCTCGCGCCGGCGGCATTGACCGTGAAGGACGGCAAGCTCCACTGGGCCGGCGGCGAGGATTCGAAGGCGCGCTACCGAAGCGTCGACGGCGTCGAACTCGATGCGGTTGCCTATTCGCCCTTCGACGTCATGGCGCTCTCGGCTCGGACGAATGCCGGCAACATCCGGCTGGACCTCGCCTACAGCGAATCCGCGAGCAGGCGTCGTGGCGAGCCGTTTTCGACCGAGATCGTCATCGAGATCGCAGGGCGGGGCAGGGATGGCGAGCGTCTCAATCATCGCCACGAGATCGTGCACCCCGCGGGGCAGGCACCGCTGACCGCGCTCGGTGTTGCGCTGGCGGTGGAACGCATGCTCGGCCTTGCAGGTGGCGACGCGTCTGCGCCCGGTCTCTATCTCCCCGAGGTTCTGATCGACCCGGCCTACTACGTGCGGCGAATGAAGGAGTTCGGTGCGTCATTCGCCGAACGATCGCTGATGGCGGCTGAGTGAACCAATGGGGCTTCGCGCCTCCCTGAGCGAAAACGCGGCCGCGGGGCAAACCGTCCGGTGGCCGCATTTTTCGGTTGCAGATTTCGGTCTGGAGACCATGGACGGCTCTTTAATTTCCAAAATCGGTGCCCCATATTCGCTTCGGATGCGTTGATCCGGCGCAAGGCGGGGATCGCTCCACACTGACAGGCTTGCCGAATGCGGGAGCCTGATCCTGAAACACCGACGGGTGCCACGCGATGGGCCTGCCGGGCTATGGAGGTAGACTATGAACATTGAAAAATATTCCGAGCGCGTGCGCGGTTTTCTGCAGTCGGCGCAGACCTATGCGTTGGCGCAAGGACACCAGCAATTCACGCCCGAGCATGTGCTCAAAGTGCTGCTCGACGACGATCAGGGCATGGCCGCTTCGCTGATCGAGCGCGCCGGAGGCGACGCCCGTGAGGCGCGCGCCGGCAATGATGCGGCACTTGCCAAGCTCCCCAAGGTTTCCGGCGGCAATGGCTCCGTCTATCTGTCGCAGCCGCTCGCGCGCGTGTTTTCCAGCGCCGAGGAGGCCGCGAAGAAAGCCGGTGACAGCTTCGTCACCGTCGAACGGCTGCTGTTAGCGCTTGCGATCGAAAGCTCTGCTGCGACCTCTGGCATTCTCGCCAAGGCCGGCGTGACCGCGACCAAGCTCAATCAGGTGATCAACGACATTCGCAAGGGCCGGACCGCCGACAGCGCCAATGCCGAGCAGGGCTTCGACAGCCTGAAGAAATACGCACGCGACCTGACGGCCGACGCGCGTGACGGCAAGCTCGACCCGGTCATCGGCCGCGACGACGAGATCCGTCGCACCATCCAGGTGCTTTCGCGCCGCACCAAGAACAACCCCGTGCTGATCGGCGAGCCCGGCGTCGGCAAGACCGCCATCGCCGAAGGCCTTGCTCTGCGCATCGTCAATGGCGACGTGCCGGAAAGCCTCAAGGACAAGCGACTGATGGCGCTCGACATGGGCGCGCTGATTGCCGGTGCAAAATTCCGCGGCGAGTTCGAGGAGCGGCTGAAGGCCGTTCTCAACGAAGTGCAGGCTGAAAACGGTGAAATCATCCTGTTTATCGACGAGATGCACACGCTTGTTGGTGCCGGCAAGGCGGAAGGGGCGATGGATGCCTCCAACCTTCTGAAGCCGGCGCTCGCGCGCGGCGAGTTGCATTGCGTTGGCGCCACCACGCTGGACGAATATCGCAAGCACGTCGAAAAGGACGCAGCCCTTGCCCGCCGCTTCCAGCCGGTCATGGTCGAGGAGCCGACAGTCGAAGACACGATCTCGATCCTGCGCGGTCTGAAGGAGAAGTATGAGCAGCACCACAAGGTCCGCATCTCGGACTCGGCGCTGGTTGCTGCCGCGACGCTTTCGAACCGCTACATCACCGACCGGTTCCTGCCGGACAAGGCGATCGACCTGATGGACGAAGCTGCGTCGCGCCTGCGCATGCAGGTCGACTCCAAGCCCGAAGAGCTTGACGAGCTCGACCGCCGCATCATTCAGCTGAAGATCGAGCGCGAGGCCCTGAAGAAGGAAACCGATGTCTCGTCGAAGGATCGGCTGGAGAAGCTCGAGCTCGATCTTGTCTCGCTCGAAGAGCAGGCGTCGGCGCTGACGGCTCGCTGGCAGGCGGAGAAGCAGAAACTGGGGCGTGCTGCCGATCTCAAGAAGCAGTTGGACGAAGCCCGCAACGAACTGGCGATCGTCCAGCGCAAGGGTGAGTTCCAGCGCGCCGGCGAACTAACCTACGGTGTCATTCCGAAGCTCGAAAAGGAGCTTGCGGATGCCGAAAGCCAGGAAAACGCCAATGCCAACCCGATGGTGCAGGAGGTCGTGACTCCGGACAACATCGCACATGTGGTTTCTCGTTGGACCGGTATTCCGGTCGACAAGATGCTGGAAGGCGAACGCGACAAGCTGCTGCGGATGGAAGACGAGTTGGCGAAGTGGGTCGTCGGCCAGGGTGACGCCGTGCAGGCGGTCTCCCGTGCCGTCCGGCGTTCGCGGGCCGGGCTCCAGGATCCGAACCGGCCGATCGGCTCGTTCATCTTCCTCGGCCCGACCGGTGTCGGCAAGACGGAGCTTACCAAGGCGCTGGCCCGGTTCCTGTTCGACGACGAGACCGCGCTGATGCGTGTCGACATGTCGGAATACATGGAGAAGCACTCCGTGGCCCGGCTGATCGGTGCACCTCCGGGCTATGTCGGCTATGAGGAAGGTGGTGCTCTGACCGAGTCCGTCCGCCGTCGGCCCTACCAGGTCGTGCTGTTCGACGAGATCGAGAAGGCGCATCCGGATGTCTTCAACGTGCTTCTGCAGGTGCTCGATGACGGCCGCCTGACCGATGGTCAGGGCCGCACGGTCGACTTCAAGCACACGATGATCATCATGACCTCGAACCTCGGGGCCGAGTATCTGACTGGTCTCGGCGAGAACGAGGACAGCGATGCGGTTCGCGACCAGGTGATGGATGTGGTCAAGGCTGCCTTCCGGCCGGAGTTCCTGAACCGCGTGGACGAGATCATCCTGTTCCACCGGCTGCGCCGCTCGGAAATGGGCGCGATCGTCGATATCCAGCTCGAAAGGCTGCGGTCGCTGCTTGCCGAGCGCAAGATCACGCTGGAGCTCGAGGACGACGCCCGCGCCTTCCTCGCCGACAAGGGTTACGACCCCGCCTATGGCGCACGTCCGCTGAAGCGCACGATCCAGAAGTACGTGCAGGATCCGCTCGCCGAGAAGATCCTGCAGGGCGAGTTCCCGGATGGTTCGTCCGTCAAGGTGCTCGCCGGCTCCGACCGCCTCAACTTCAAGCGCGGAGCGACGGCGGACAAGGAAGCCGCCTGACAAGATCAAAGAAACGAGGCCGCCCTTCGGGGCGGCCTTCTTGTTTGTGCGGGCTTTGGAAGAGGGGAGGGGCCCAAGGCGCGTCGCGCTCTTTCAGCTTCGCTCTTTGCGCTTCAAGCTTCTGCTTTTCGGTAACTTGATCCCAAGCAGTCGCGCAGTGTTGCGCGCCATGCTTCAGTTGCTTGCGACTTCGGCGCCGGCGCCATCCTTGTTCAGCAACTCGTCGATGCGGTCGCGTTCCTTCTCGAACTTCGCCAGCGCGTCGCCCGAAAGCGACTTGCCGCCGGGAAGGCGGATGCGCAGCGGATCGACCTTGTTGCCGTTGACGATCAGCTCGTAATGCAGGTGCGGACCGGTCGAAAGACCCGTCGTGCCGACCCAGCCGATCACCTGGCCCTGGACGACCTTGTTGCCCACCTTGACGTTCTTGGCGATCGCGCTCTGGTGGTTGTAGGACGACACGTAGCCATTGGCGTGGCGGATCAGCGTCTGGTTGCCGTAGCCACCGGAATCCCAGCCGGCCTTTTCCACGACGCCGCCGCCGGCCGCGATGATCGGCGTTCCGCGCGGAGCTGCCCAGTCGACGCCGGTGTGCATACGTGAGAAGCCGAGGATCGGATGGCGGCGCATGCCGAAGCCGGACCGGAAGTGGCCGTTCGGCACGGGGTTGCGCAGCAGGAACTGGCGGATGCTCTTGCCTTCGGTATCGAAGTAATCGATCGAATTGTCTTCCGGATCCTGGAACCTGTAGAAGGCGGTAACCGCATCGCCGAACTTCGCCCGCACATAGAGAAGCTCGGATTCCTCCGTCGCCATGCCGCGTTCGTCGGTTACGGAGAAGAAGGCTTCGAGCGAATCCGTCGGCTTCAGCTGTGCCTGGAAATCGACGTTGCTGGCGAGCAGCTTGACGACAAGGCCGACCATGTCGGCGCTCATGCCATAGGAAAGGGCGGCGCGGTAGATGCCGTCATAGACCCGCGGCAGATCGTGGCTGCTGGTCATGACCGGCGCGCCATTGTCGTCGAAGGCGGTGGCCACCGCGTCGAGCTTCGGCGGTTCGGCACCAGGAACGAAGCGGCCCTTGTCGTCGACGGCCATCGTCAGCACATGGCGATTGCGCGAATAAATGGTGGCGCGCACGATGCGGGCTTCGTCGCCCTTCTGCGCTTCTCCGTTCTGAATGATGCCGATGCGCAGAACGTCGCCCTCGCTCAGTTCGTTCGCACCGAGCGCGTCGCCGATATAGCCGGCCGCGTCTTCGGCCTGGGCCTTGGCGTAGCCGGCGTTGACCATGACGGTGGCAATATCGGTCTGGCGCCGCACCGGTATGATGTCGTCAGCGTATTCGGTGCTTTCTTCGTCGATCGTCTCGTAGGCGGCATCGCTCTTGTTCTGTTCGACGATGCGGGCGGTCAGTCCCTGAAGCAGATCGAGGCCATCGCTCTCGGATGCGAAGCGCTGCGGATCGACGTAATAGAGCGAGGCGACCTGCGTGCTGCCCTCGGTCAGGACCGAACCGTTGGTGCGAACGTTTTCCTCCACCTCTTCGAGCGACATCGAACTGTCAAAGGCAACACCGCCATTCAGCGGAAAGTCGACGGTCTTCAGTGCGACTTCGGAATCGACATTCGAGCCGTAGAGCGTGCCGGTGCGGGCAACCGGAGATTCTTCATCCGCATCGTCGGTGGAAAAGATCGCCAGCGGATCGAAGTCCGGATAGTTTTCCGAGGGCTGGTGATTGGCGGCGAGTGCCATCTTGACATGAACGAAGGGCTGCTTGCGCACCACTTCCTTTTCGCCGTCATGGGTCATGGTGGAAACTTCCATGACGGTCTTGTCCGCCGGTTTGGCGACCAGTTTCGGCGAAAGGATACGACCGCCGCGTACCGCGCGCGCCTGCTCGTCTCCGTTCGGCGCGCTGTCGAGTGCCGCATAGGCTTCGGCGGGGATGGCCAGCTGCTGGCGCCCGTCAAGGGCGGCAAAAAGAGCAACGCCCATAAGAAGACTTGAGGTGATACCGGTCAGAAAGGTGCCGGAAAGCCAGCGTAGGGAGATCTCGCGCCTGTCGGGCGCGCGGCGGCCATGCGCAAGGATCGGCGGTTGATCGCCGAGCGACCTGACCATGTTCTTGTCGGTGTTCATGCCGAACTGAGTGTCCCCGATTTGTCTAAACCGTATTCTTGCCTGCGATACGTTGCGCGAAGATGTGCATCTTTCGCGCAACGGAGTCAAATCGCGGGGGAGGGGAGAGGGCGCATATCCCAGCTATCCCACGCCCGTCCGCGCGAAAGCATCCGCGAAGCATCGTCGGTTTCGCTTAGACCGGCCGATTGTGAAAAAGTGAGGGCCAAAATGTGTCTCCACAGCCCTCGCAGAGGAGGCAGAAGATTTTTTGGGGCTCAAAGCCCGGCGTTTCCGGCCTTTGTCAGAAATTTGTCATTTTTTTCCAGAAAGCCTGTTGACGTCTTCGGGGATGGGGGTCTATAAGCCCGATCACTGACGAGGGCGGCGGCGCTGCTGGCGACGACGACCT